>URVX01000018.1 GCA_900551395.1 uncultured Subdoligranulum sp.
CAGCTCGGTTTCCGACACTTCCGCCCCGTTGCGGAGGACGGAAAACGCTTTGCCGCCCGACGAAAGAGCTTTTGCGGGCGTTCCGTTTTCAAACACGACGGCGGCATCGTTTTCTATCGCAAAGGCTTTTTCATAGCCGCACGCCGCGAAGGCGCGGGCGAAATCCGCGCGTCTGTCGTTGTAATGCGGACAGGCGACACCCCGCAAAACGCCCAAGCCGTCAAGCATTTTGTACTCGTTGCTCTGACCGCGAATGATATCGAAATCGGTATACATGACGTCAAACCAACATATAGCTCCGGCGGAAAGCCCCGCTATCGGCACTCCCCTTTCGTACGCGTCGAGAACAAGCCGCAAAAGTCCCGTTGCTCTCCAGCTGTCCAGCATAAATTTGGTGTCTCCGCCGCCGATATACAAAAAATCCGCCTTGTCAAACTTTTCTTCTATGTGAGTCAAATCCATTTCGCCGTAAACAGTAAGCGCAACATCCGCTTTTATGTCGAAAACCGACGTATAGGTTTTGCGGAAGCTGTTGAAATAAGGCATGCTGTCGTGACTGGCAGTGCCTATGAACAAGCCCGTCGGACGTCTGTCGCCCGCTCGCCGGCGCGCAAGAGACGCGACGTATTCGTCTATTTTCAGCGTCGTTTTGGTTTTGATTTCCCCGCCGCCTATTGCGACGATAGTTTTGACCGTTTTTTCCATTGCAAACACAGGCGTTTTCTGATATAATACGAAAAAATCGCCTTGATTTTTATTTTAACAAAAACCGCCGTCAATGGCAAGATTTTTGTACGGAGTTTGTATGAAAGAGATTCTTGAAAAACAGAGAGAGTTTTTTAAAAGAGGTGCGACGCGCACGGCTTCGTTCAGGCTGGACGCGCTCAAAAAACTTCGCGGCTCCATAATCGACAACTACGACAAAATTGTTTCCGCTTTCAAAGCCGACTACAACAAAAACGAGTTCGACGCCGTTGCGACGGAAATAGCAATGGTCGTGAGCGAAATTGACTTTTTGACTCGCAGGCTCAAGCGCTTTATGCGCCCCCGCCGCGTATCGACCTCCCTTGCAAGCTTCCCTGCAAAGGGCATGATTGCGGCAGAGCCATTCGGCTGCGTCCTCATAGTCGCGCCGTGGAACTATCCCTTCAACCTTTCGCTGACTCCTCTTGCGGGAGCAATCGCCGCAGGCAACACCGTCGTGCTCAAGCTGTCGGGCAAAACGCCGCGCGTTTCGCAGACAATCATGGACATACTCAAAATTTTCGACGAGGCTTTCGTCGCCGTCGAGCCGTTGGAAAAGCGGGGCATGGAAATTTTCGGGCTGAAATTCGACTACGTTTTTTACACCGGCTCGGCTGCTTTTGCGAAAAACATCTGTCTTCTTCAGGCGGAACACTTGACTCCCATGTCGTTGGAGCTGGGAGGCAAGTGCCCCTGCATCGTGGACAAAAATGCCGACCTCGAAACTGCGGCAAAGCGCATTGCGTGGGGAAAATTTCTCAACGCGGGGCAAACCTGCGTCGCGCCCGATTTCGTCGCCGTGCACACGGACGTAAAGGACGAATTTCTGTCATTGCTTGTGAAATACACCCGCCGATTTTATCCCGCCGACCGCGAGGACGAGCTGACATGCATTATCACGCGTGAAAAGACGGAGCAGCTGCTCGACCTGATAAAGGGCGAAAAAATCCTGCTCGGCGGCAATGCTAACGGACGCGCGCTTAAACCCACAATCGTCGCCGACGCGACCTTCGACAGCCCGATTATGCGCGAGGAAATTTTCGGTGCGGTGCTCCCCGTAACGGAGTTTACCGACCTTGACGAAATTGCAGAAAGGCTCATTTCGATGCCTAAGCCCCTTGCCCTTTACTTTTTCGGCAGGGAAAAAACCGCGCTTGACTTCGCCGAAAGAGTGCCGTCGGGCGGCATGTGCGTAAACGACGTCGTCATGCACATAACCGAACACCGCCTGCCCTTCGGCGGAGAGGGAGAAAGCGGCTTCGGCAGTTATCACGGCAAGGCGTCCTTCGACGCATTCACCCACTACAAAAGCATACTGAGCAAGGGCAAAAGGGAGCTTGACGTCAAATATCCGCCCCACACCCGGTCAAAGCTGGATTTTCTGAAAAAATATTACCGACTGAAAAACAAAAAGAAATAACGGGCTTTTACGCCCGTTTTTTCAATCGTTCTCGGCAATTCTGAACTTTTTGACAAGACATAGAGGATAATAAGACATTTTGGATTTTCTCAACCCCTCAAGCCCCAAGTCCTCCTCTCTGTTGACGTACTTTACGGAGTCCGTCACATGCCGTTTCAAAAAAGCGTTGGTCGTGGCTTCGTAAACGCCGGAAAATTCGCGCAGGCACTTTTCGACGTGTACGAAAAGGGTGTCGCCGACAATCTCGCCTACGGTAAAGCCCACCGCTTCGCCGTTTATTTCCATATACCCGCCGGGATATTCGCCGTCGCGCCAGTTTTCTACCAGCAGCGTCACTTCTTTTTTGTCGTAGAAATAAGTCGCCGTTCCGTCGTTTTTGTGGTATTTGTCCAGAAACGCCAGCACCTTGTCTCTGTCCGCCCTTTTGAAATCCTTGAACTCCGCGTCGGGATAGGTCTTGTAAAACTTGTTTATATGGTTTCGCTTGGCGTTGTATTTTTTTCCCACCAGGTCTGTCATCGCGCGCGCGTCGTAAAGATAATCCGCCCACTTTTCCAGCTCGAGCGGGTTTTTCGCGTTGAGCCAACGGCAGAAGCTGTCCACATATTCCTCGCCCACGCCGAAAAACTGAAGCTTGTCTCCCGTTTCGCGGCAGTGCGCGCGCAAAAGCCCTACGCCCTTTTCGACGTCGCACACCGGCATAAAAAAGTATTGCTCTCCGTCCTCGTCCCGCATTTTCAGAAACAGCGTTGCGTTTTCTATCGCGTAGCGATAATCAAAGTAATCGCTCCACATCGTGAGCACAAGCGGAGAATAGCCGCACATCTTGTGCGGACAGGCGTAAAGATAAGGCTTCAGCAGGCGGATATTGTCTTCCGTGATTTTTTCGAATTTCATAGCTTCCTTTTTTGTTGAATCTGTAAAATGTGCAACAATAGCAAATATTTTGTCTATATTGAATAGCCGCAAATATTTTTGATTGACAAACAGACGCATGTCGTATAATATATATAATTAAACAGCAATCGGTTTGGCTTGCGATTTTTTCTTCATTCGTATATTAACACATCAAACCGAAATTTCGGAGTAAATTATGATAAAATTTTTTGCCGACAGCACGATGGACATCTCGCCCGAAACCGTAGAAAAATACGACATTACGCTTGTGCCGATAACAGTCATTCTCGGAGACACCCCTTACAAGGACGGCTACGAGCTGAATCCCGAAAAAATTTACGACTATGTAAAGGAAACGGGAAATCTGCCCAAAACCTCCGCCTGCAACGCGGAAACCTACAAGGAATTCTGGCAGCCCTCTTTGGAAAAAGGAGACGAAATCATACATTTCAGCTTTTCGGGAGATATGTCGACCAGCTACGCGGCGGCGCAGGCGGCGGCTGAGGAATTTGAGAATGTTTCCGTCATCGACACTAAAAACCTGTCCACAGGCAGCGGTCTGCTGCTCATGTACGCCTGCGACTTAAGAGAAGCGGGAGAAAGCAAGGATGAAATAGTGCGCAAGGTGACGTCCCGCGTGCCTCACGTACAGGCAAGCTTTATTATAGACAAGCTCAATTATCTTTATAAGGGCGGCCGCTGCTCGGGCTTGGCTCTGTTTGCAGCGACGGCTTTAAACCTCAAGCCGTGCATAAAGGTCAAGGACGGCAAAATGATTGTGGGCAAAAAATATATGGGCAGGCTGGCGGGAGTCTTGGATAAATACGTCAACGATATTCTCAACGAGTTCGACAATCCCGACTACACGCGCATTTTCGTGACGCACACCAGATATGCGCCCGAGCTGGTTGAAGCAGTGAAAAAACGCCTCGAAAAAACGCCTTTCAAAGAGATTATTGAAACCACTGCAAGCTGCACAATCACAAGCCACTGCGGGCCCAACACTCTGGGCATACTGTACATCAACGACGGCGGCAAGGTCGGTTGACAAAAACAAAATCCCGCTTTTCAGCGGGATTTTTTTGACCTTTCGACCAAATTATTTTTTAATTTCGGAATTTTTCGAGCGGAGTCGAATGAATTTTTATTTGTACGGAAAAACATTGCAACGGAAATCGTTAACCTTTTTTTATTTCAACGGAAAATACGTTTTTCGGCTATTCTGCAATATGTTGATTTTATTTTCCTACAAAGCCACCCTAACTTATGCCTTTCCTCTGTGCCGCGAACCGCTCTGAGTTTTGCGGAGCCTAACGGCTCTCGCCGTGCTTTATTTCAGTTGACTGCGCGTGAACAATAATTTAAAAAACGCTTTCATAATAGCATTTTTACATCGTACATAAGTCAACGCGATTATCTGCTGCGGCAATAGCGATAACGGCGTTTTTTCCATTACTTTCAGCCTTTTTTCCGATTGTCCCCGCTTGCTTCGCGGCGCGGTTATTTTTCAATCACGTTTACAGGTTCAGATTTACTATATTTTCCGTCATTTTGCATACTTTTTTGTCAATAAGGTCGATCACGCCGCTTCTTCTGAAGCTGAATATGCCGTCGTCCGCCACGATAATATGGTCGGAAAGCGTTATGCCCAGCTGCCTGCACACAGCAAGCAGGTTTGCGGTAAAACGCGCGTCCTCCGCGCTCGGATGAGCGCTGCCCGACGGATGCGAGTGACAAACCGCCAGCGCCGCCGCATTGAAACCGAATGCGCGCTCCACGATTTCCCTCACCGTCGCCGAAACAAAGGTGGGAGAATTCTGGGAAATTTTGACCGTGCCGAGCAATCTGCTTTTGACGTCCAGACAAAGCACGTGCATTTCTTCGGTCACCGAGCCTTTGAGCAAAGCCTGCGCGACCTGCGGCAGCCTGTCTGGAGTGCACAGCTCGTTGCGCCCTATCCGCTTGCTCCTCTCGTAATATCTGAAAAATTCCCGCCACATGCTGAGCGTTATCGCGCTGCTTCTGCCCATGCCCTCCACCTTTTCAAGCTCTGTGTAAGGCGCTTCGAGCACAGCCGCCAAGCTGCCGAAGCGGTCGATAAGCCGATGCGCAAGCGCGTTGGTGTCGCTGTAAGGAAAAGATTTGTAAAGCATGACCTCCAGAACCTCGTGCGGCTCGAAGTTTTCCATGCCCTCGTTTACGAACCTGTTTCTCAGTCTGGTTCTATGCCCGGCGTTGTCGCTTTGTATTTTCATAAGAAACCTCTGACAAAATGATAGCATATCGCTGTCTTTTTGTGTATAATATTCGCGTAAGTTTCTTTAAGAATCGGAGGTTTCTATGGACAGAAAACAAATATTGGACTCCCTGAAGGAGGAAATGATAGGTACGCTTCGGGAGGTTCTGCGCTACGAAACGATTACGACGGACGCGCTGCCCGGTATGCCTTTCGGCAAAAACAACGCGGATTGTCTCGCGTATGTGCTCAAAAAAGGCGAAGAAATGGGCTTTGAGTCGTACAACTGCGACAACTATGCCGGACACCTCGATTTCAAATCCCCCGACAAAAACGCGGAGGTTTTCGGCGTGCTGGGTCATCTCGACGTCGTTCCCGTAACAAAAGGCTGGATTGCCGACCCGTTCGGCGGCGAAATCATTGACGGAAAAATATACGGCAGAGGCACGATGGACGACAAGGGTCCGATGATTGCCTGTCTTTACGCCGCAAAAGCGCTGAAAATGAGCGGCTTTAAGCCCCGCCGCACGCTGCGCCTTATCTTCGGCTGCGACGAAGAAAACAATATGGGCTGCATAAAATATTACAAAACCAAGGTCAAAATGCCCGACCTCGCCATTTCACCCGACGGCGATTTCCCCGTCATAAACGTGGAAAAGGGAATTTACGCCATGGATCTCGACATAGGCAAGGTGTCCGACGCCGTGTATGACATCACGGCGGGAAGCCGCACAAACGTAGTGCCCGACCTCTGCACCGCGCTGGTGGACAAAAGCCTCGATTTGACGCCGCTTAAAGATTTCAAAGTCGAAGTCACCGAAACGGGCGGCAAAATCCAACTGATTACACGCGGCAAATCTACTCACGGAGCCATGCCGCACACCGGCGTGAACGCCGCTTGGGAGATGTTCCGCGCCCTGTCGGCATGCCTGCCCGACGACAAAACGCTGGCGTTTGTCGCCGACAAAATGTGCCGCGACGTCAACGGCGCCGCATGGGGCTTTCCGCTCGAGGACGAAGTCAGCGGCAAAATCACTCACAGCATAGGCGTCGTCAACCTCAAAAACGGCAGGCTGAAAATCAAGCTGGACGTAAGATATCCAGTCACCTTCAAGGACGCTTACGTTGCAGAGGTCATGAAGAAAAACAGCATTGACACCTTTGTGATCGAGGAAGGTCACATCAAGCAGCCGCTGCACGTGGACGCCGACAGCCCTCTGGTCACGGGCTTGCTGGACGTTTACAACAAAGCAATGAACTGCGACGCCAAGCCTATAGCTATCGGCGGCGGCACGTATTCGAGAATGCTGCCCATGTGCGTCGCATTCGGCCCCTCGTTTCCCGGCGACGTTCAGGTGATTCATGAAATAAACGAGTTTGTTTCAATAGACAGACTCATGCAGATGGCGCACATCTACCTTGAAGCTTTTGCAAAAATGTGCGGCTGAAATTTTTTACAAACCAAAAAGGGAGCGCTTTGTCCGCTCCCTTTTTTCGCAAAAATTTTTAAAGCTTTACGTGCTTGCCCTTTTTTGCCAGCAGCCAATTCATAAGCGACATAAGCGCAAGCCAGGCGACGCCTATCGCCAGAGCCAACGCCACCGGAGTCCCCGAGCCCAGCGCCGCCTCCATGGCAAAGCCGAAAGCCAGACTCAGCACATACGTCAAGAAACAGCTGCCGCCCCACCACGTAAAAAGGGCGAATTTGACGCGTACGCCGTCAAGCAAACTCAACGCGCCCCAAAACAGCCCGCCTATGCCTGCGCAAAACACGCAGTACACTGGAGTGCAGCCGCGTTTTGCGGCAATAAAACCGAAAAATGTTATCAAAACGACCGAAACGAGCACAAACCCCGCAGACAGCAGCCAATACAGCAGCGTCTGACCGTCCTCTTTGATATCTCGGAAAACGCTACCCAGCAGCAGAATTCCCGACCAACCGATGCCGCCGACAATGCCGCCCTCGAGCACCCACTCGCTTATCGCAAAGCCGTTGTGCTTATAAACCACGGTAAGCGCCGCATAAGCGGCAGCCACGACGGCAAGCCTGCCCCACTTGCCCGTTTTAACAAAGGGAAGAGACAAAAGTCCGGCTAACCCTATGTTTTGAAGCGTGTCCCAAACAAAGCCGTATTTGCTCGTTTCGTACAGAATATGCGTGCCGAATGCCTCGCCGATTTTTTCGCCCAGCCCACAAAGCGCGAAAAACAGAGCCGCAACGCCCATTGCTGCAGCAACGTATCTGAACACTGCCGAGCACACCGAGCCGAAACGGCGGTTTTTTACGAATTTGCTCACGCCCAGCGCCAAAAGCGCTGCGATAAGCACAAATGAAGTAACTCCGAAAAACTTGTCGGCAAATTTCATCTCGCCCCATTTTCCACCGAAAATGTCGGGCAGACAAGACACGCCGTCCACTGCCGCGCCGAAGCCTATCAACGCCGCAAATCTCACGGCGAGCTGAAAAAAGGCGCGCGCCGTACCGTATTTTTCTTCTCTCCTCTTAAAGCTCGAGCAAAATGTAAGACCTATCACAAAAATAAACAAAGGCGCGAAAATATCCGCAAAGGCGATTCCGCTGTAACCGCCGTTGACAAACGCCGCGTTGCCTGCAACAAGCTGCCAGCCCTCCGCTCCGTGCTTATAAAGCCCCTTTATTGCCGCAAAGGTGTCGCCGAACATCCCAAGCAAAACCGAGCCGACCATAATGAAAATGCAAATGCCTCTCATACGGTCGATCGAGACTACGCGGTTTTCCGTGCCCGCCGAAGCGGACAAAGACGACTGCTCCGCAATTTCGTTTTTCTGTAATTCGTTTTTTGTCATAAAGCTATTCTACCATTCGCGGCGGGATATCACCGCGCTTTGGGTGTTTCCGTGCGGTTTTGCTCAGATTTTGCATACGGCCGTCTTTTTCGCCGCATCCGCCACAGCCGCCGCCACCGCAGGCGCGACTCTTTTGTCAAGTGCGTCGGGAAGAATATACTCCTCCGACAATTTGTCCGCTGCAAGCCCGGCAATGGCGTATGCCGCAGCCACCTTCATCTCCTCGTTTATTTCGCGCGCCCTGACCGAAAGCGCCCCCTTGAAGACTCCGGGAAAAGCAAGCACGTTGTTTATCTGATTGGGAAAATCGCTGCGCCCCGTGCCTACCACGCGCGCGTCCGCCTCTTTTGCCAAATCCGGCATGATTTCGGGAACGGGATTTGCCATTGCCATGACTATCGCGTCGGTATTCATGGAACGCACCATATCCTGCGACAGAATCGCGGGAGCAGACACGCCTACGAAAATATCCGCGCCTCTGACTGCGTCGGCAAGCGCGCCCTTTACGTTTTCCCTGTTGGTTATCCGCGCGAGTTCGCTGAAACGCGCGTCGGAAGCGTGCCGGTCTCTGTTTATGACTCCCTCTTTGTCGCACATAACGACGTCGCCTATTCCTGCGGCAAGCATAAGCTTGGCGATTGCCGTGCCTGCCGCTCCGCAGCCGCACAGAGCCAGACGGCAGTCGGACAGCCTTTTGCCCACCACCTTGAGCGCGTTGAGACACGCCGCGAGCACCACTATCGCGGTGCCGTGCTGGTCGTCGTGAAACACTGGTATATCAAGCTTTTCCTTGAGCTTTCTTTCTATTTCAAAGCAGCGCGGCGCGGAAATGTCCTCCAGATTTATTCCGCCGAAGCTGCCCGCAATCAGCGCAATCGCCGAAACGATTTCGTCCGTATCCTTGCTTGAAACGCACAGCGGAACGGCGTCCACTCCGCCGAACTCCTTGAAAAGCACGCACTTGCCTTCCATGACGGGCATACCCGCAAGAGGTCCGATATCGCCCAGTCCCAGCACCGCGCTTCCGTCGGTGACAACCGCAACCGTGTTGAAGCGGCGGGTTAAGGAAAAGGACTTTTCGGGATTGTCTCTTATTTCCAGACAGGGCTGCGCCACGCCGGGCGTGTATGCCAGAGACAGGTCGGTTTTCGTGGTCAGCGGCACTCTGGAAACCATTTCGATTTTGCCGCGCCACATTTCGTGCATTTTGAGAGACTCTTTCATGTAATCCATTTCTTGTCTTCCTTTTTTCGGACGGGAGTTGAAAGCGTAAAGCTTTCTCTGCCTCGCCGCGATTATTATACAACCTTTTTGTCCATAAGGTCAAGCGCGGCGGGCTTTTCTTCGACTGCCTAAAGCGTGTCAAACCTTGACTTTTGGTCAATGATGTATTATTATAAAGTTTATGGACAATATCAGCGTTGAAAAGAAATGGAACAAAATCTGGCAGGACACCGGATTGTATAAATTCGACAAAAACAACACGGAGCACAAGCACTATGTGCTGGAAATGTTTTCTTATCCGAGCGGAGCAAAGCTGCACGTCGGGCACTGGTACAATTACGCGTTGAGCGACAGCTATGCCCGTTTCAAAAAGATGCAGGGCTTCAACGTATTCGAGCCTATGGGCTTTGACAGCTTCGGTCTGCCTGCAGAAAATTACGCCATAAAAACGGGAATCCACCCTCAGGACTCCACTCTCAAAAACATAGAAATCATGGAACGGCAGCTCAAGGACATGGGCGCTATGTTCGATTGGGACGCAGAGGTCAAAACATGCATGCCGGACTACTACAAATGGACGCAATGGATGTTTCTCAAGCTGTTTAAAAAGGGGCTGGCTTACAGAAAAGAAGCCCCCGTCAACTGGTGCCCCTCATGCAACACGGTGCTGGCAAACGAGCAGGTTGTGGACGGCGAATGCGAGCGCTGCCACAGCGGGGTGATAAAAAAGAATCTCACGCAATGGTTTTTTAAAATCACCGACTATGCACAGGAGCTGCTCGACGGGCTTGACAAGCTGGACTGGCCGGAAAAAACCAAGCTTATGCAGAAAAACTGGATAGGTCGGTCGGAGGGCGGCGAAATTCAGTTTGAGGTAGACAACGCGGACAGTGACGTTTTCCGCGTGTTCACCACGCGCGCCGACACGCTTTTCGGCGTCACTTACGTCGTGCTTGCGCCCGAGCACCCGCTCGTTGACAAAATCACGACGCCGGAGCAAAAAGAAGCCGTCGAGGCATACCGCCTGCAAACGGCAAAAACAAACGAAATCGAGCGCTTGTCCACAGCTAAGGAAAAAACGGGAGTTTTCACGGGAGCATTCGCTTTCAATCCGATAAACGGCGAAAGAGTGCCCGTCTTAATCGGCGACTACGTGCTCTACTCCTACGGCACGGGCTGCGTAATGGGCGTGCCCGCGCACGACGAAAGAGACTTCGTTTTTGCGCAAAAGCACAAGCTGCCTATTAAACGCGTCATAACCGACAAGGACGGCAAGGGAGAGCTTCCTTTCACGGAATACGGCTTTATGACAAACAGCGGCGAGTTTGACGGTATGTCAAGCGCGGAAGGCAGACGCGCCGTTGTGGAAAAGCTGGCGGAGCAGGGCAAGGGCGAGCTTAAGGTCAACTACCGTCTGCGCGACTGGCTGGTTTCGCGGCAAAGATATTGGGGCGCGCCTATACCTGTGGTTTACTGCGACAAGTGCGGAATCGTGCCCGTGCCGGAAAAGGATTTGCCCGTTCTGCTTCCTTACGACGTGGATTTCCGTCCCGACGGAGTGAGTCCCCTGAAAAAGCACGAGGGCTTTGTCAACGCCGTATGCCCCCGCTGCGGCGGCAAGGCGACGCGCGAAGCGGACACGCTGGACACGTTTGTGTGCAGCAGCTGGTATTTTTTGAGATACGCCGACAGCAAAAACGACAAAGAGCCTTTCGACAGGGACACGGTAGACAAGCTTTTGCCCGTCGACAAATATATCGGAGGGGCGGAGCACGCTTGCATGCACCTGCTTTACGCAAGGTTTTTCACCAAGGCGTTGAGAGATATGGGTTATCTCGGCTTTGACGAGCCGTTTTTGTCGCTCGTGCATCAGGGCACCATTTTGGGGCCGGACGGCTCGAAAATGAGCAAATCCAAAGGCAACGTGATAAGTCCCGACGATTGGGTAAACCGCTACGGCAGCGACGCGCTGAGAGTTTATCTGGGCTTCGGCTTCAACTACGTCGAGGGAGGTCCCTGGAACGACGACGGCATAAAGGGTATTGTAAAATGGCTGGAGCGGGTGGAGCGCACCGTGCTCGGCGCCTATGAAAGCAAAGGCAAAATCGAACACGGCAGCGACGACGCCGAGTTGGAATATGTGCTAAACAATACAATCAAGGCAGTGACCAACGACTACGGAATTTTTTCCTTCAACACCGCCGTTGCAAGGATGATGGAACTGGTGAACGCCATGAGCCGCCTTGCCGACAAGGGAAGCGTGTCGGGCGCAGCTCTGTTTGCCGCCGCGAAATCGCTGATAAAGCTGCTCGCTCCTCTCGCCCCGCACATAGCGGAAGAGCTGTGGGAAAACATAGGCGAAAGGTACAGCGTGTTCAACGCGCCTTTCCCCGTAAGCGACGAAAGCAAGCTCAAACGTCAGACCGTCGAGCTTGCAGTTCAGATAAACAGCAAAATAAGAGGCAAAATTACCGTAAACGCCGACGCTTCCAAAGAGGAAATAGAAAAAACGGCTTTGTCAAACCAGGAAATCAAGTCTCTGCTGGAGGGCAAAAGCGTAAAAAAAGCAATAATCGTCCCGGGCAGGCTTGTCAATCTTATAGTTTGACGGCGTTAAATCGTCGCATTCGGCATAAAATAAAATTATAAAAAATCGGAGGTTTTTTCAGATGAAAAAAGCATTGCAAAAGATAGCCACCTTCGCTTTGGTCATCGTCGGCTTTCTTGTCACGCTGTTCCTGCTGCTGGTGACCTTGGGGGCGTTTGACTTCGCCGCTTTCATTGACGGCAACCGCGTGGTGCACAGTCTTGTCATCGTGCTGGCAATCATATACACCGTTCTGGGAGTTTATCTCGTGATAGAAATTTTTGCCGGCGACACGGGACTGTCCACTATGGTGCTTTATTCCGACAATATGAACGCCGTTTCCACCACCTCGCGCGTAGTGAGACGGCTGGTGAGAAAAGCAGCTAAATCCCTGGACGTCGTAAAGGTAAAAAAGCTGATTATCACACAGGACGACAAGCCGGGCTTCAAGCTTGGGGTTCAAATAAAAATCAAGGGAAGCGAGGTGGGCGCCACAACCGAAAAGCTGCGCTATCTGATAGCCACCGCCTGCAAGGACGTTTTGGGAGTTACGTTCAATTCAATCCACATCAAGGTAGTCAAGCTGGAAAACTCCTATTCTCCCGACGTCGAGGGCGCGGATAAATACGCAAAAGCCGAGGAGCAGAAGCAGATTTGCAAGGAGGCCTGCGAGCTAGTAAGTCCCCCTCCCGCACAGGAAAATCCCACTGCCGAGCAAGCCGAGGGAATATTGAAACAATCCGCCGAGCAAGCCGAGGAAAACGCCGAGGAGCTTGCGGAAGAATTGTCCGATGTGTCG
>URVX01000019.1 GCA_900551395.1 uncultured Subdoligranulum sp.
GTTGTCGCAATAGTCCTTTTGCTTTTGCTGTGCACTTGTTTTTTATGTGGGTGTACTCCTAAAAAAAACAAAGTAGCAAATATTAAACACGAAATACGTTACAGCGGAAACTATTGTAAAGCAAATAATTATAACTATAACAGAGGTGAGAGTTTTATAAGCTCTCTTAATCAATTGAAACTTTATTGTAAGCGCGTAAATATTATTGCATTTGAAGAAAGTACCGAAGAAGATAGTGAAAGCGAATTAAATCAAATATTACGTAATTATGACGAAGATTTTTTTAATAAAAAAGCTTTGGTGTTTGCAATTTATACAGGATGCCCTTATCAAATTAAAGATATAAATCTAAAATCGATAAAGAAGGTGGATTGTTGTATGCAAATTGAATTAAATATTGATTATAATGCAGGATTTATTGCAACTCCAATGGGAATGCCTAGCGAACAATGGGTGATTTTAGCAGAAATAAATCAATCCAATTTAGGACGTGTAGAAAGTGAATACACAATATATAATTTTAATATTTTGTAAAGTGCAATAAGTCGTTGCATTTTGTAGAGGAAGAAAGTATATGAACAAAAAGAAAATTAAAGTAAAGTCAATTATTGCGTTGTCTCTTTTATTGTTGCTGTGTATATGTTTTATTTGGGGGCACGCGCATAAAGCAAGCGACTATACGACGGAACAACATATTCAGCGGATGTCCGAGCGTATAGAAAACAGATTTATGTCGGAGGACAATGGAAAATGGACGGGCTTTGAAATAAAACCTCTTTATAATGAAAATGAAGAACTGAATATTTTTTTGGTGGAATTTGAACCCTACGGTTATTTATATGTTCTTCTGTGCGATGAGTCTAATAAAGTTTTCGGTTGGCTGGGAATGCGTACAAGTATGTACAGATTATCCAACGAAAAGATTACTCGTACTTGGAGTCCTTACAATTTAAACTCAACTACGTCTGAGAAAGAGTGGATTTTAGATGAAGAGGGCAACAAAATAGTTTACAACAGAAGTCCGTTTTATGTATCGAATGCAGGTAACGCTAAGTATTATTTTTTAGAAAATGAAGACGGTGATTATATACCGGCAATCAAAACAGGAGAAGATTTTGTCAATTTGATTTCAGGTGAAAAATTCCGATTTCAAAACGGTCAACCGGAAACTTCGCAGGCATGTGAATACACTTATTTCATTGGGAAAAAATATTTCGTTTTATGATTAAGGGAGAGAGTAAATGAATAAAAAGGTAAATAAAATAAAGTCAGTTGTCGCAATAGTCCTTTTGTTTTTGCTGTGCGTTTGTTTTCTGTGCGGATGCGTACCAACGCCCGACGAAGTAGAAAATCTGAAATACAATATACGCTTGAGCGGTATTTACGAATTGGAGAATTATTCAAATTATTATACTAAGGAAGAGTACATAGAAGCTTATTCGCAACTTAAACACTATTGCAGCATGGTAAACAGTTCGGCTTTTGACGAGACTGACGAAGAAAACTACAACAGCGAATTCAATCAAGTATTGCGTACGTACGACGAAGAATATTTTAAAGACAAGGCATTAATCATAGCGATACATACGGGAAATATCGAGTTTATGGGCGCGGAGATAACTGCAATAAAGAAAGAAGAAGGACGTTTTTTGGTAATAGAAATGACCGTAACTTATTGGGGCGGCGGCGTAGTTGCTATGGTTGTTCCGGATCGCCATTGGGTATTTTTGATTGAAATAGACAAAGTAGGTAAAATTTTTGACGAATACACAAGGTATAAGTATATTGTCGAATACGAGGATGACAAGAAATTTTTAAGCTGACATACTAAGGAGGGTAATATGAAAAAAATTAATAGAATATTCATCATGGTTCTGATCGGCATCCTATTAATGTGTACACTGACAGGATGTTGGATAGATTGGGGAGATTTTACTTTTAGTTTTGAAAGCCGTTGCAAAACAACAGAAGACGGGTTTGTTTATTGTAATAATAAGCAAGCTTCTCCTATTTTAAATGGTGGCGGAAAGTGCAATTTAATTGGTATTTGTATTGTGGCTTTTCCCAATGTAGAAGAAGTTGTAATTCCAGAATATATTGGAGATCAGAAAGTAGTTCAGATTGGTTATAGGAAAGCGTCCTTTAGCGGAGGAATAGGTTATAATTCTATCGGAGGAATTTGGAATAATGAAAAAAAAATATTATTAATTCAGCAATCTTATGAATGGCCATTTGAAAATCATTTACCGGCACTTACACATATTATTTTCACAGATTTTCGTATTGCTTTAGACAGGAATAATAAAATTACTCATAAGATTATATTTGATACGGATAACTACGATGATGTTGAAATTGAGATAAGAAAAAATATTAAAGTCATTGATTTAAACGAAATTGTCGGAAATGTAATTAAAATACCGGAATATGTCACAGTAATAGAGACAGGTGTGTTTGACGGATTGACTGACGTGGTTATACAAACGGAATATGAAAGCAAGCCCGACGGGTGGGAGGATGGCTGGAACGGAAGCTGCCCCGTGGAATGGGGTGTGGAATTTTAATAAAAGCCGACAAGACAGTTAAGACGCTTGACAAAAAATAACGGTATCCGAAAAAACGATACGAGGACGCCTGCAAAGTCAAAGAATTTAAATATGTATTGAGAAAAGAAATCGGAAATTCAGCCGGCATGCACACGTTTGGCGGAAAGTGCCGGCAAGTCCGATATTTTCTGCAGCTTGCTTGTCTGCAATCTGAACGGCATACTAAGCAAGCGGAAAGCGTAAGCGTTAAGAGCTTTCTTGCCAAGTCGGGTCGAGCTTGCCAAATCGGTCAAAACAACGAAAAAACGTTTTGAATTTCAAAAAAGATATGATATAATACAAAAGGAGGAAATGGCGATGGGCTACGTTTTCAGTCAGATCACGCAACCGAGCGGCGCCGGTTTTCCTCATAATTTCGGCAAAGCTCGGGCATAGGCGAAAGTCTATGCTTTTTTTATGCATTTGCCCGTCAGACAAAAGGAGAAAGGATTTATGGCGACAAGGATTGTAGTCGGAGCGCAGTGGGGCGACGAGGGAAAAGGCAAGATGGTGGACTATCTTGCGCAGAATTCCGATCTGATAGTTCGTTATCAGGGCGGAGACAACGCGGGGCATACGGTAGTCAACGACAAGGGCGTTTTCAAGCTGCATCTGATTCCGTGCGGTATTTTTTACGACAACTGCGCGGCGCTTGCCGGCACGGGTATGGTCATCAATCCCGACGAGCTTTTGAAGGAAATAGACGAAATCGAATCCAAGGGCGTGGACAGCTCGCGTCTTTTCATAAGCGAAAGAGCGACGATGCTCATGCCTTATCATATAGCGCTGGACGAGCTGTTCGAGCGCAGCAAAAACGGAATCGGCACGACAAAGCGCGGCATAGGTCCCGCTTATGCCGACAAGGCGCGACGCATAGCTTTGCGCATGGGGGATTTGAAAAATCTCGACTATGCGAAGCGTCGTCTGGAAGCCGTTCTGCCGTTGATAAACCTCGAGCTCAAAGCATTCGGCGGCGAGGCTGCCGATTTTCAGCAGCTGTTTTCAAAATTGCAATATTGGGCGGAAAAGCTTGCGGCCAGGCTTGTGGAGCCGGTTTCTTTCGTCAAAAAATACGTCGACGGCGGCAAAAACGTGCTGTTCGAGGGACAGCTGGGCGTGATGAAGGATCTGGATTTGGGAATTTATCCTTTTGTCACGAGCAGCAATCCCACAGTGGCTTATGCCTGCGCGTCGAGCGGAGTTTCGATTAGAAAAATCACCGACATCACGGGAGTCATCAAGGCGTTTTCCAGCGCGGTGGGGCAAGGTCCCTTCCCCACCGAAATGGGAGAAAGCGAGGCGCAGGCGTTTCGCGGCAGCGGCGAGCACGTGGACGACGAGTTCGGCGCGAGGACGGGCAGAGCGCGCCGTCTGGGCTGGCTGGATTTGCCCGTTGTCAAATACGGCGCGGATATAAACGGCTACACCGAGCTTGCGGTGTGCAAGATAGACAAGCTTGACGCTTTCGACAAAATCAAGGTGTGCGTGGGCTACGAGCTTGACGGCAGACTGCTGGACGCCATGCCTTCCACCGAGGATCTCGACAGGGTCAAGCCCGTTTATCGCGAAATGGATGGCTGGAAGTGCGACACCACGCACGTGAGAAAGCTTGCCGACCTGCCCGAAAACGCCAAAAAATATCTGAAGCTTATTGAAGAATTCACCGGCGTCAAGGTCGCGTATGCGGGTGTGGGACCCGACCGCGACAGCATTGCGACGCTTTGACAGAGGAAAAAGATTATGAGCCGCAGCGTTTATGAAAATCCGCTTTGCACGCGTTACGCGGGCAAGAAAATGCAACAAATTTTTTCCGACGACAATCGTTACGGAGTGTGGCGCAGGCTTTGGCTTGCGCTGGCAAAGGGCGAGAAAGCGCTTGGTCTGGATATAACCGATCAGATGATTTCCGAAATGGAAAGCAATCTGGACAATATAGATTATGACACGGTTGCCCGACGCGAAAAGGAAGTGCGGCACGACGTTATGGCGCACGTTTACGCTTTCGGTCTGGTTGCACCGCACGCAAAGCCGATAATTCATCTCGGGGCGACCAGCTGCTTTGTTACCGACAACGGCGATATCGTTATTTTCCGCGAGGCGCTGCTGGAAATCAGAAACAAGCTGCTTGCCGTCGTGAAAAATCTCGGCTGTCTAGCCGAAAAGTACAAGGCTCTGCCATGCCTTGCCTACACGCACCTGCAGCCTGCGCAGCTTACGACGGTGGGCAAAAGGTTTACGTTGTACATTCAGGATTTGCTCATGGACCTCGAGTCCGTTGACTTTGCGCTTTCGCAGCTTAAGCTCAGAGGCGTCAAGGGGACGACGGGCACTCAGGCAAGCTTTCTGACGCTGTTTGACGGCGACGGTGAAAAGGTTGACAGTCTTGAAAAATTCGTTGCCGCCGAAATGGGCTTCGACAAGGTCTTCGACGTGACCGGTCAGACCTACACGCGCAAGCTCGATTATACTATTTTGTCCGCGCTGTCCGCCGTCGCGCAGAGCGCTTACAAATTCAGCAACGACATGAGAATTCTCCAAAGCCGCAAGGAAATGGAGGAGCCGTTTGAAAAAAATCAGATAGGCAGCTCGGCTATGGCTTACAAGCGCAACCCCATGCGCAGCGAGCGTATGGGCAGCCTTGCGCGGTTTGTGATTTCTTTGCCTTTGAACGAAGCGGTCACTGCGTCGACCCAGTGGTTCGAGAGGACGCTGGACGACTCCGCAAACCGTCGCATAACCATACCGCAGGCGTTTCTTGCATTGGACGGCGTTCTGAGCCTGTACGAAAACATAACCTCCGCGCCCGTGGTTTACGAAAAGGTGGTGTTAAAGCACGTGGGCGAGGAGCTGCCCTTTATGGCAACAGAATCTATCCTTATGGAGGCGGTCAAGCAGGGCAGCGACAGGCAGGAGCTGCATGAAATAATCAGAGTTTGTTCAATGCAGGCTGCCGAAAACGTAAAAAAGAACGGCGGAGAAAACAATCTTGCGGATTTGTTGAAGCAAAGAGCGGAGTTTTCCAAAGTGGACATCGACGTGTTGACCGAGCCTTCTTTGTTTGTCGGCCGCGCGAAGGAGCAGACCGAGCGTTATCTCAAGGACGTTGTCTGTCCGCTGCTTGCGAAAAACCCCGTCGCAAAAACTGACAGCGAAATCAAGGTCTGAAAAAAATGAGCTTTTTATGTTTTCCGCCCGTTGCCGACGAAAATTGCCGCCTTTTGATTTTAGGCAGCTTTCCCAGCGTAAAGAGCCGCAGCGTGTCCTTTTATTACGGCAACAAACAAAATAAGTTCTGGGGATTGCTGGAGGAGGCTTTCGGTCTGGACAGAGACGCTTCTCCGTCTGAAAAAGCGGCTTTTTTGCTCGAAAAGAACATTGCGCTGTGGGATATCGTGCGCGAGTGTGAGATAAAGGGCTCGTCGGACAGCTCGCTGGTTTGTCTTGAGGCGAACAAGGTGGACGAGCTGGTGAAAAACAGCCGGATAACAAAGATTTTGTGCAACGGCACAACGGCTTTTAAGCTGATCAACCGTTATTTTCCCGATTTGGGCGTCGAAGCCTGCCTTTTGCCCTCCACAAGTCCGGCAAACGTGCGCTTCAACCGCGAAAGGTGGCTTGAAGCTCTTAAAAATTTCTGAAGAACACCCGCAGGGATTTGACCTGCGGGTTTTAATATGAACCTTTTTCATTAAATTTTGTCCGCATATTTCGTCAAAAAAATTGCATTAGACTATAGCCTTTGCTATAATTCCAAAGAAGACAGCGTTTTCAAAGGAAGACTTTAAATGAATATAAGCATTTTCGACGTTATCGGTCCTATTATGGTGGGACCGTCGTCCAGTCATACGGCAGGCGCGGCGCGCCTTGCCAAAATTGCCAACGATATTTGCTACAAACCGTTTTACAAGGTTACGTTTGGTCTACATGGCAGCTTTGCCAAGACGGGGCTGGGACACGGCACGGACAAAGCGCTGCTTGCGGGGACGTTGGGGTTTCTTGCCGACGACGAAAGACTCAAAGACGCTTACGAGTACGCAAGACAGCAGGATATAAAATACGAATTTTACGAAGCGGATTTGGGGGACGTGCACGAAAACACCTGTCTGATAACCTTTTACAACACTGACGGCACGACAAGCAAGGTGCAGGGCAGCAGTATAGGCGGCGGACGGATACTTATAACCAAGCTGGACGGCGTCGACACGGAGATAACCGCCGAGCAGCCCACCATTGTCGTAAGGCAGCGCGACAAGCGCGGCGTGATAAACTCAATTACGCAGCTTCTCGCGTGGCAGGGCATAAACATTGCCGTCATGAGGCTGTGGCGCGACGACAAGGGCCGCAAAGGAACGACCGTTATAGAAACGGACGACGTCATACCCGAACACATCAAGCCCTTGCTCGAGCAGCTGGACGGCGTCAACGAGGTCAGGCTGATAAACGTGGACAACGAGGAATAAAGGTGGCTTATGTACAACAATATAGAGGAGCTTTTGGAAAACGCGAAAAGCAGAAATTTGCGACTGCACGAGCTTATCGCGCAGAATGAAATGGCAATAAGCGAAATCAGCGAGGAAATGCTTTACGACCGCTTGGAAAAGCACTATCAGACGATGGTCGCAAGCGCTGCCAAAGCGGTCAACGAGCCGCAGGATATGCCGGGCTTCGACTTTATCAAGGGGCAAAGCTCAAGACAGGCGGCTTATTCCGGAGGGCAGACGCTCGGAGGAAGCTTTTTGAACAATATTATGACTATGGCGCTCTCCTGCTGCGAGGTCAACGCGGGCATGGGCAGGATTTGCGCCGCTCCCACAGCCGGCGCGTGCGGCATTTTGCCTGCGGTGCTCATCGAAACGTCCCGCAAGCTCAACAGCACGAAACGCGAAATCTTAAACGCGCTGCTCGTAGCTTCCGGCTTCGGAGCCATTTTCGTGCGCAATTCCACAGTTTCCGGCGCGGAGGGCGGCTGTCAGGCCGAGTGCGGAGTTGCGGCTGCTATTTCCGCCGCGGCTGCCGTTTACCTTGCGGGCGGAACTCCGTCGATGTGCGCAAACTCGGTGGCGATTGCCATAATGAATTGCATGGGACTCATTTGCGATCCCGTTGCGGGGCTGGTTCAGGTGCCGTGCAGCTTCCGCAACGCCAGTCAGGCGGCAAACGCCGTTGTAAGCGCGGATTTGGCGCTTGCCGGACAGACAAGCCTTATACCTCCCGACGAGGTAATCGAAGCTATGTACAAGGTTGGCAGAAAGCTGCCGCCCGAGTTCAAAGAAACGTCGCAGGGCGGCGTGGCGGCGACTCCCGCGGCAAAAAAGCTGGAGAAAAAGCTCGCAAGAAAAAGTATTTTTACGGAGTGAGCGGATTTTCATTTAAATTGTCAGATAAGCGGAAAATTTGTTTATATGTGTAATAAAACGAAGAAGGTGTTGACATGCGGTTATGAGTATGATAAAATGCAAAAAAATTAAAAGTAAACATCGGAGGTGATTTGAAAAGAAAAAAGAAGAACGAAAACAGTTAAGTGCAATTCAACAACGTAAAAAATCAGGGGTAAAAAAATGAAAGAAAAAAAATTAAGAAGATTGGCGACAGCGGTAGCCGTAGTTTTGGTTGTTGCGATATTGTCATTATTCATTATTTGTTTATTTAACAGTGGCGAAAGCCGCAGAGACAAATTTATTTTCGCAAAACATAAAGGAGTTGTGCCTTACTCCGAGGGCATAAGGCAGTTGGATTTATCCTCAGAAACGGAGCAATCGGTTTCGATTGAGTTGGCAGACGTGTTCAGCGACAGTGCGGAGTACGAAGCTCTCATGCAAAACCGGGAGTTTGTGCCCGATTCCGAAATCGACAGATATGTCATGCAGGTAAGAAGCAAATGCAAACAATTTTATTCTCAAAAGCGTGCGGAATTTTTGACTTCTGCGGGCATTGACGACAGACTGGTTGAGCCTGCCGGTTACAACCATATTCTGGAAATAAACAAAGAAGTATTGAAAGCGCATGCCTCGCCTGCGAAGCTTTTGAACAAAATGGCAAAAAGCAGCCTTGTCAGATACGTCGTAATTGACAACTGCGAGGACTTTTCGGCTGAGCCTGCGGCTTGGTTCGGTTCCTGGCAGGGCGAGACCTTGCCTACAATAAACGGTCAGGACTATGTGGGCATAGATTATATGCAGGGCGAAGGCGTAAATCTGGGCATTTTGGAAGCTCTTGATACAAAGAACGATTCAGGTTATATACGTGCTCAGGATGTTAAGGCGGAATTTCCTAACTTAAATGTTGTGTCTAGAAGTTCGGGAAATTATGAAACCTGCTCTCACGGACAAACTGTAGCAAGAGTTGTCGGAAATATGGTACCCAAATGTAATATGTATATAGATGTTTGTCATCCGCTAAACAATACATATATTTTCAATACAACGAACTTTGCTTGGTTTTTGGAAAATAATGTTTCGGTGATAAATTGTAGTTGGGGCGGAGGACATAAGGCATCAAACGTAAATTACTGCAGAATGGAAAATTTGGTTAATCAGCTTTCGTTGGACAATCTGATTACTTTTGTTTTTGCTGCAGGGAACAACGGCGGAGCAGTTGGGTGTCCGAGCAGCGCGGCAAACGTAATTTGCGTGGGAGCCACCGACGCTACGGGCAAGAAAATTGCGGATTATTCAAATTTCGGCAGCGCAATTCATTCTGGTTGCAAGCCTACAATGGTTGCAAACGGAACGCCACATTTGCCTCAGCAGAGCAATCCGTTCCACGCCACCAAAGGTACAAGTTTTTCCGCGCCTATGGTGACGGCTGCAATAGCAATGCAGATGAGCTCGGAACCGAGATTCAAGCTGTATCCCGAAAGGTTGATTCCGCTTCTGGTTGCAACTGCCGACAACGGAAAAATAAAGGGGTTTGCGAAAAATCAATTCGGTCTGGATGCGAAAGCCGGAGGCGGTATGCTGGATTTGGAGAAATTTTTGGATTATCCGGGACAATGCGATTCATTTAAAGCAAATTCGGCAGGAACTGTTTCTTTTACATATAAGTATTATGTACCAAAGCAGTCTGAAATCGGCAAGACTTTGAAA
The DNA here is from genome assembly GCA_900551395.1 of uncultured Subdoligranulum sp. GTDB lineage: Bacteria > Bacillota > Clostridia > Christensenellales > CAG-314 > CAG-314. Next base: position 9,671 of record URVX01000019.1, read on the forward strand.
ATATGTTTGTTCTGGATGTCTACCGATACATTTTGGGGCGGAAATACTAGTGATGCAGAGAAATATGATATTTCCAATCCGAGTTTGCTGTCTATGCAACTGAGAGCAAAAGTAGGCTCTAATTATGTGGGGACTATCGGTTCGGACGGCTTAAAAAGCAATGTGCTTGTTTTGTACGTGCCTATAAATTCTTTGACGCCCATTACCGTTGAAATCAATGCGTTGAGTTCGGGTAGAACCACCAAAGGCGCGGTAGCGTATTGCGTTCAATAAATAGGAGGTAAACAATGAAAAATAAAATTAAGGCGTTTGCGACGCTGTTGGCTTTGTCGCTTTTTTGTATTTTTTGCTTTGCGGCATGCGGACCGAATAAAGGAGGCTACGTAGTAATGCTGCAATTTGGCAGCGGGAGCTGGGAGTACTCCGACAAGGTGACCTTCAATCTTGGCAAAGCCAAAGGCAGCAAGGATTTAAACGGTTATCTTGAAAAAAACAGTGGTAGAAAAACCGTTACGTTTGAGGAATATCTCAGCCAAGACTGGACGATGTCTGTAAAAATCCTGTTGGACACGGAGATTTTGGACAAGACATTTGAAGACGAGGAGCTTAACGGTTTTATTGAGGAAACAAAGTCGCTCATGCAGGAGGAAAAGGCTTGGGACAAGGCTGACGTTTTCAACCGCGCGGCGATACGCTTTCTTGGCTTGTCCGGGATAGTTTTGAGCAGCGGCGTCAAGGGAGAGCTTTACAAGGATTATAACTATTTATCGTTTGAAAAACAGGAATCAGTTTCGACGCCGTATTATGCCGACGAGTGGGAGCTGCTGCTGGAAAAAAGTCAAAGTCCTCTCGTGAAAAGCATGGTGTTCGATTGGCAAAAATTCAAAAAGGTCAACGAAAGCTCCGAAGATCCTAAAGGGTATTGGCCGTTAGAAACCGACAATTTCAAATATTATTTATATTTGGGAGAAAACGACGGCGAGTGTGACGTTGAAACCTATCTGCGCCGTGCTGAAGAGAGCTACCCTTATCTTATTGCTTGCGACTTCTCTGTAAACGACGAAATATTTGACAAAGACATGACGTTTGAAAAACCCGAAGAAGCGGCGTTTGTAGAGGAACTTAGGTCAATGAAAGCCGAGGGCGCCGACATAAAAACGCTGAGAATAAAGGTTTTGGAGTTTTTGGAGCTAGAAGGACACTTTGTTTACTATTTTCAGGGGTGCGTTGACGCGTCAAGCGGCGAATATATTGAAGGAGGTTGGTTTTCAAATTACGGCAACGATAACCTGTTTGAAAAATTTTCGAAAATCTGGGAACACCGTGACAGCAGACTGATTTCATCGGCAAGCTTTGGCAATGCGATGCCTAATCTTTATTGGCCTTATTGAAACCGAAGCCTTACGGAGCTTTAAAGCTCCGTAAGGCTTTTTGCGTGTGCTGCTTTTGTTGATGAAGAAATGTCTAAACATTAAATAGGCGTTTAATAAGCGTTGAAGTCGCTTAGGAAATTTAACTGAAGTCTGTCGGCGGGCGAATAGATTATTTGAAAAAAGCGTTTGTCAACGGCAGCAGGAAGCTTTTTCGTGCGTAGTTTTTGCCTATCAGAGGAGTGAAGCGTTGCAGTGTTTGTTCGTTTTGCACCGTGTCGAGTATGCTTTTTTTGTCGCACAGCTCTGCAAGCTCCGTCGGCGGAGCGACTTTTTCGACATGCGAATTCAAGGGACAGGCAAGCTGGCAGATGTTGCAGCCGAGAAGCCTGCCGTTCTTTTTCAAAGCCTTGTTGTTTTCTTCGGTGTCGGAATAGGTTTCCTGTATCTGCCTCAAGCATTTTTCTCTTTTGAAGCCGTCGGGAGCAAGCGCGCCCTGCGGACATGCGGCTGCGCACTTACCGCAGCGCGTGCAAAGGGGCTGCGAAATGGCGGGCAGCGTTGAAAAAAATTCCGTTTCGGCTGCTTCCAGAAAAACCGTAGCGACAAAGAAAAAGCTGCCGTATTCCTTTACGAAACAAAGCTCGTTCATACCGAAGTCGGCAAGTCCGAACCTTGTCAGTAGCTCTTTTATATCGGTGCGGCGATAGCGTTTGGCGTCCAATCCCGCACGCTTCAGGTCTTCTATAAGCTTCAGATTTTCAAAATATACGCGGTTGGAGGTCAAGTAGTAGCTGTCTATCATCAGACAGTCGGGATACGCCGAATAGTCGAAAGGCAGGTACGGCGCAAAATACATAACAATCACGCCTCCTTCGACAGGTACAAGCGCGTAGTTTTTTATTCCGTGACTGTTCAGAATTTCTTTAACGACTTCGTTCATAAGAATATTTTAACACAATCGACTGCAATCGGCAAAAAAATCGAGGCGATATCCCTAAAACCTTTGAAAAAAACGCGTGTATATGATAAAATTAAATAAAAAGTACCGACCAGACCCCCTTGCGCAATGCTTGGCGGGTCGCTTTGGGGTATTTCGGGAAATTCAAGAGGTGAAAAAATGTATTTAGTAGTCGGATTGGGCAATCCCGACAGGCAATATGCCGACACCTTTCACAACGTGGGCTTTCTCGCGGTGGACAAGCTTGCGGAGCAGCTGGGAGCAGCCTTCGACAAGGGCGAATGCCGTGCGATATGCGCGCACGCACGCGTCGGAGGACAAAAGGTTGTGATTGCCAAGCCAATAACTTACATGAACCTTTCCGGCGAAAGTCTGAGAGAGCTTGTCAAAAAGTACAAAATCGAGCGGGAAAGCTGCGTAATCGTTTATGACGACGCGGACATGCCTTTGGGGTCGTTGAGGATAAGAAAAAGCGGCAGCGGCGGCAGTCACAACGGAATGAAAAACATAATAGACAACATGCGCACAGAAGAAATTTTAAGGGTGCGCGTGGGAATCGGCCGTCCGCAGATTGAACAAATGGAGCTAAAGGATTACGTATTGGGCAAAATTTCGCCCGAACAGCGCGCCAAGATAGAGCCCGCGTTGGAAAACGCGGCGCAGGCGCTCAAAATGTTTGTTTCGGGAGCGGACGCGGACGAGGTTATGAG
>URVX01000020.1 GCA_900551395.1 uncultured Subdoligranulum sp.
CCGGGCGCGGACAAGACCGTGATATGAGTCCAGCTCCACGCTGTCCAGAGGCTTGAGGACGGCTATTGCCTTCTTTGCAAAATCCATGAAAGCCCCGCGCTTCTTTTCTTCCCCCACCGCGCGGTCGGCGCCGCTTTCTCTCCAGGCGCACTCCAGCTTGTAATCCGTAAGCGGAGCAGCCGACTCTAAAATTTTTTTAAACGCCTCCGCGCCTTTTTCACGCACCAGTTCGTCGGGGTCCATGCCGTCGGGCATAGTCATAACCCTGACGTTTAATCCCTCTTTTTTCAGAATATCCAGCCCTCTTAAGGTCGCCGCCTGTCCCGCCTTGTCGCCGTCGTAGCAGATATATACGTCTTTGGTCAATCTCGAAGCAAGGCGTGCCTGCTCCGCCGTAAGAGCCGTGCCCATGCTTGCGACGGTCATGTCGAAGCCTGCCTGGTTGAGCGCTATTACGTCCATATAGCCTTCGACGACGATTATGTATTCCAGCCTGCCCTCCTGCTTGCATTTTTTCGCTAAATTTATCGCAAACAGATTTTTGCTCTTGTCGAAAATGTCCGTAACAATGGTATTCTTGTATTTCGCGGCGTCCTCTCCGTTGAAAATTCTGCCGCCGAAAGCAACCACGTTTCCCGCCATGTTGACAATGGGCACTATGATTCTTCCGCACAGCGGGTCGTAAAAACGCTTGTTTCTGGTTTCGTTGAGCGCTCCCGCCTTTTGCATGTCCTCTGTTTTAAAGCCCTTTTTCTGAAGATGCAGCCTGAGAGCGTCCCAGTCGGGAGAATAACCCAAACCGAAACGCTTGATTGCCGCAGCGCCGATTCCCCTGCTTTCCAGATATTTGCGGGCGGACGCGCCCTTGTCCGACATAAGCGCGGCATGATAAAAGCGGGCTGCTTCGCGGCAAACGTCGTAATGAATGTCCCGTTCCTTTTTTTTGAGGCTGAGAGCCTTTTCATCGCCTCCGCCTCTGCGGGGAACCTCCAAACCGACGCGCTTTGCCAGCGTTTCGACCGCTTCCATATATGTACATGATTCGAATTTCATGACAAAACCTATCGCATTTCCTCCGCAGCCGCAAACGAAGCAATGAAAATACTGCCCCTCGCGGTTTATCGAAAGCGACGGATTTCTGTCGTTGTGAAAAGGACAAAGCGCCCAATAGCCCCTTCCTTTGGGCTTTACGTCGATATACGAAGATATGACGTCCACGATATCGTTTTTGTCCAGCAATTCGGTTATAAATCTGTTCCAGACTGCGTCGTTAGCCATTTACAAGCTCTTACAATTAAATATTCGGCAAAAAATTTAAAATTCCCCTAAAAACCTATTATTTTTTTTTACAAAACGCTTAAAGCGTCAGAAGTCGTCTTCCGGAAGCCCGTTTAATGCGAGATTTTGATTTAAGTAGCGCTTGTCCGTCGTTATTTCCTTGCCGAAAAAGAACGGCGGCAAAAATCCGCCTGCCTCTTTGTCACCGGCAAACTCCACCTCTCCTACGACCAGTCCCTTTAGCCTGCCCTTGTAAAAATCTATCTCTATTTTTAAATTGTTCAAAGAAAAAACATGTCTTTCCTTGAGTATAACGTCTCCGTTTCTTCGCGGCAGGTTTTTTTCAAAATCCTCCCTTAGACACGGCGTCTCCGTTTCCTCCCTCGTCAAAGGATTTTCCGTAACTTTTTTTATCGTATGAAAATAAGCTTCGCCGCACCTGCGAAACCTTTCTTCGGTTTTCCCCACCGACACATAGTTTTGTTCTATTTCAAAAGGTTCCGCGTCCAAACGGTAAAGGTCGTTTGCACACTCCCGCAAAATCAAAAATTTTCTTTCTGTTTCCATATCGGCTCCGAGTCTGAAATTTATCGCTGAAAGGTATGTTTCCCCGCGCAAATCAACCGAGCGCCACGTCCAGAGTCATCATTATGGCAAAGCCTATCATGACTCCCCAAGTGCCGAGATGCGGATGGGAGAAAAGCTTGGCATCGGGTATCAGGTCTTCCGCAACCACGAAAATCATTGCTCCTGCCGCAAAAGCAAGCAGCCACGTCTGCGCGGCAGTCAGATAAGCCGCAAGAAAAAATCCTATGACGGCGGAAACAGGCTCAACGGCGCCGCTTCCCACGCCGAAAGCAAAGGCTTTGACTCTGCTGCCCGTCGCTTCAAAGGCAGAGAGACCGCCGCGCCCTCGGGAAAATTCTGTATGGCAATGCCGACGGCAAGACCGAGCGCCGAAAAAAGCGCTGCGTCCGTTCCGAGCGCGTGTGCCGCGCCGAAAGCAAATCCGACGGCAAGACCTTCGGGAATATTATGTATGGTGACGGCAAGAAACATCTTTACCGACTTGTTTAAGGTTGTGTGCGGTCCTTCTTCCTCGTTTGTTCCGCTGTGAAAATGCGGAACGATTTTGTCCAGAATCACAAGAAACAACCCTCCGGCGACAAAGCCCACGACGGCGGGAACAAAGCTCCACACTCCCCAGTCGGATGCAGCCTCCAAAGACGGAATAAGCAGCGACCAGACGGACGCCGCAATCATAATCCCCGCCGCAAGTCCGAGAAAAAGCGCGTTGACCTTTTCCGAAACCTCTTTTTTGAAGAAAAACACAAGCGACGAGCCAAGCGTAGTAGACAAAAAAATTATCGAAAATCCAATAACGGTGATTGCCGTAAAACTCATTTTTCGCACTCCCGATTTCAATTATAGCACAACTCAATCCAAAACACAATCGGGTGAAGCAACGTAATAAAGCGGAACAAGAGTCGCACAATTCGAGTAATTCGGCTACTCCAAATCTATATAGCGTCGCCTTTTAATCAAACCGCAGTACCGCGCCGCTTTGAATTTTTTAATTTGCATTTAAAAACCGCCGCAAAATAAAAAGGCTGTTTAAACAACAGCCCTTTTGTCAAATTGTTATTTGAGGATATTTGAAGTTTATTTCCCTATTTATTATGAAAAGAGGCATGCGCAATCCGCTCAAATCGGTTGTTGAGTAAAATAACGACAAAACTCCCACCCGCGTTTATATGCCGCCGCCGTCAATTATAGTTTCACCTTTTTTTAAATTGCTCAACTTTTCTCAATAATGTTTATACATCTATTGAAGTGAATATTTTCTAACGGATAAGATTTACGAAACAACACAAGTTCATAAGATTTATACGTCGTCATTTAGTATAAAAACGTAAGTCAAATCTCTTTTAATCTTTCCACCATTTTGCGGAGATTTGTTTCGTTCTGCTCATCCGAAACGGTAGGGTCTTCGGTGAATTTTTCGCAGGGCAGCTTTTCGCAAGCCCCGCAATTTTTATACCTTTTGCCGTTTATACAGCAATCATATACAGCACAGATTTCCTGACGCGTATATTCGAGCCAATGCGCCTTTCCCTTGATTTTTGCACACCCGGCACAATCCGACGGATATAAACCGCACTCGACGCAAATGGCTCCGCAGGGCGATGGTCGTACAAACTCGTCCTTCCAATGCCACCATTTGCATTTATTCGGGTCGGGGCGCGGCGTATTGACAAAGTATTCGACGGCGCGATAGAGATATAGCTGACATCTGTCGATGGTAAACCCGCGCATGGCGCACTCTTCGGCGTACAGCTCCTCTCCCGTCCTGCCCTTTAGCGACTCAATCGTGGTATAACCCATTGCAATTAGGTCTTTTTCGGTCTGTTTCCCGATATTGGGAATTTTTCTAAGCTCGCTCACCGTTCTGTTTACTCCTTTGCGCGTATACTCCGTCTCGCTTTGGACTAATTAAACCACGCGTTAAAACATGCGCACAAGGCTGACGCCTTGCGCGCATTCGTCGGCGCTTACTGCGCCATCAATTCAAATAATAAATTATTTACGAGGATTTTTGATATTTGCCTGCGCAGCCGCAAGAATAGCGATAGGCACTCTGAAAGGCGAGCAGGAAACATAAGCCAAGCCCACGTTGTGGCAGAATTCCACCGAGCTGGGGTCTCCGCCGTGTTCGCCGCAAATGCCAAGCTTGATGTCGGGACGGGTTTTTCTTCCTCCCTCCACAGCCATTTTTACAAGCTGTCCCACTCCGGTCTGGTCAAGTCTCGCAAACGGATCGCTTTCGAAAATTTTCTTCTCGTAATAATACGGCAGGAATTTGCCGGCGTCGTCGCGCGAGAAACCGAAGGTCATCTGCGTGAGGTCGTTTGTGCCGAAGCTGAAAAACTGCGCCGCTTTGGCTATTTCCGAAGCGGTGAGCGCCGCGCGGGGAACCTCTATCATGGTGCCGACGAGATAATTTATCTTTTCGCCGCGTTCTTCCATGATCTTTTTCGCAGTCGCGTCCACCACGTTTTTGACAAATTCAAGCTCCTTTACCTCTCCGACCAGCGGTATCATGATTTCCGGAACGATGTCATAGCCCTTGTTCTTCCTTACGTTGAGAGCGGCTTCGATAACGGCTCTGGTCTGCATTTCCGCAATTTCGGGATAAGTCACGGACAGACGGCAGCCGCGGTGTCCCAGCATAGGATTGAATTCATGCAAGCCTATGACTGTCGCCTTGAGCTCCGAGAAGGAAAGTCCCATCTGCTCGGCAAGCTCCTTTATTTCCTCATCCTTGTGGGGAAGGAACTCGTGCAGAGGAGGGTCGAGGAAACGTATGGTAACGGGTCTGTCCTCCATTGCCTCGTAAATGCCTTCAAAGTCCTTTCTCTGCATGGGCAAAAGCTTTGCAAGCGCCTTTCTGCGCTCCTGCTCGGTCTTGGAAACAATCATTTCGCGCATCGGCATGATTCTGTCGCTGTCAAAGAACATGTGCTCCGTGCGGCAAAGACCGATGCCCTCCGCGCCGAAACGCACGGCGTTGGCTGCGTCCTTGGGTGTGTCGGCGTTGGTTCTCACCTTCATGACGCGGTATTTGTTTGCCCAGCTCATGATTGTGCCGAAATTGCCTGTAACCGACGCTTCCATTGTGGGAATAGCCTCGCCGTAAACATTGCCGGTGCTTCCGTCAAGCGAAATCACATCGCCCTCGTTGTATTTTTTTCCGTTGATGTGGAAGAAATCGTTGCCCGCTTCGATAATAAGCTCCTTGCAGCCTGCAACGCAGCAGGTGCCCATTCCACGCGCCACGACTGCGGCGTGAGAGGTCATGCCTCCGCACGCTGTCAGCACGCCCTGCGAAACAGCCATACCCTCAATGTCCTCGGGAGAGGTTTCCTGTCTGACAAGCACGACTTTCTCGCCCTTTGCCGCGGCGGCAATGGCTTTTTCAGCTGTTGTGTAAACCTTTCCGCATGCTGCGCCGGGACTTGCGGCAAGCGCGGTGGCGACAGGCTTTGCCTTTTTGAGCGCGTCGGGATCAAACTGAGGGTGCAGCAAAGCGTCAAGCTGTTTGGGATCTATTCTCAAAACGGCTTCCTTTTCGTCTATTCTGCCTTCTTCCACCATATCGATTGCGATTTTAAGCGCGGCGACGGCGGTACGCTTGCCGTTGCGCGTCTGGAGCATGTAGAGCTTGCCTCTCTCGATGGTGAACTCCATGTCCTGCATGTCTCTGTAATGGTCCTCGAGAGTTTTGCAGATGCCTACAAACTGGTCGTAGACAGCCTTGTTCTGCTTTTCAAGCTGCGCGATGGATTGAGGAGTGCGGATACCCGCAACAACGTCCTCGCCCTGCGCATTCATCAGATACTCGCCGAACAGCTGCTTTTCGCCTGTTGCGGGATTGCGCGTAAACGCCACGCCCGTGCCGGAGTCGTCGCCCATGTTGCCGAACACCATTGACTGCACGTTGACAGCAGTTCCCCAATCCGAGGGGATGTCGTTCATTCTTCTGTAATAAATGGCTCTGGGGTTGTCCCAGCTGCGGAATACTGCCAGAACCGCCTGAATGAGCTGCTCCTTCGGGTCCTGAGGGAAATCGTCGCCCTTGAGCTTTTTGTACGTTTGTTTAAACTCCGTAACCAATTTTTTGAGGTCGTCGGCGTCAAGCTCGGTGTCCAGAGTCACGCCCTTAGCCTGCTTTGCCTTTTCAAGAAGCTTTTCGTAATTGTCTTTGGAAATCTCCATGACAACGTCGGAGAACATCTGTATAAAACGTCTGTAGCTGTCGTAAGCGAAACGGGGATTGGAGGTGAGCTTTGCCAGCCCCTCTACCGTTTCGTCATTGAGTCCGAGATTGAGTATTGTGTCCATCATGCCGGGCATGGACGCTCTCGCGCCGCTGCGCACCGACACAAGCAGGGGATTTGACACATCGCCGAGTTTTTTGCCGAGCTTTTTTTCGGTCTTTTCAAGCGCTTCGAAGATTTGCCCCTTAACCTCCTCAGACAGCATCTTGCCGTCCTCGTAATACTTGTTGCATGCCTCCGTCGTGACGGTGAAGCCGTCGGGCACGGGGAGACCGAGATTCATCATCTCTGCGAGGTTTGCGCCTTTGCCGCCCAAGAGCTCGCGCATTTTGCCGTTTCCTTCGTTGAACAGGTAAACGTACTTTGTCATATATCTTCCTCCATATAGTAATTGCATAAAAAACGCGGCCTTTTGATTAAGACCGCTTTATATTTTAACAAAAATTTTCGCCTTTAACAACAGATTGAGTGTCCTTTTTGAATTTTAATAAAAAATTTTACATTTTCAACAACATTTGCAGGCTGTTTGATTTTTTAAGCACTGCGGTATTGTAAGCGTCCAACGCCCTCAGGCAATCCGTCGCATAAGCGTCGAATCTGAGCGCGGACAATCTGTCAGACGGCTGGAGAGAAATCATCCGCAGACAGTTGAAAACCCTTGCGTCTATCTCACGGCTTGAGCAATCGTTTTTGCATAAGGGACAGACTGCGCCGCCGATATCCAGATTGAGATACATTTTGTCGAAGGTACGGTTGCCGCACATGCCGCATTTGTCGAAAGTCAAGCCGAAGCCCGCGATTTTTAAACTGTCGAGCAAAAATTTCACCAAAACGATTTGGGGAGAAATTTCCCTTTCCTCCAAAAGCTTCAAGGTATTCAACGCAAGCAGCAGCAGCGCCGGCTCCGATTGATTTTCCTGTCCTGCCGCCGCAAGCTGTTCCAAAACGCAGCCCGCGCAGCAATATGTAACGAAATCCTCGCGCAGCGAATAAAAGCTTTCTATTTCCGTACAGTTTGTCACGGCATATCGGCCGTCCTTTGCCGACAGCATAAATTCACCGAAGCAAAATGGCTCCGCCGCGAATTTAAGCTTGGCGTTGGGCTTTTTCACGCCCCGTATGCTTGCCGTGATTTTGCCGTACTCTCCGCAGTAAAGCAGCAAAAGCTTGTCGTTTTCCTTATAATCCGCCGCTCGCAACACGAGCGCTTTAATCTTCTCTATCATCGGTGCCCAATTTTTTGTACAAAGAATAATACGACGGATTTCCGGTTTTGACGAACATCTCCCACAAAAGCTCTTTTTCTCGCATAAATCAAGCCTCCGTTTTTAGTTTGAGTTGCCCGTAGGTTAAATATACGGATATACCGAAGTATATTAAATTATTTTTGGGACAAAACGCCTCACAAAGAGCCTTTGTCGTAGCCTATCTGATTGAGCATATAAGGATTGTCCCGCCAGTTTTCCTTGACCTTTATCCACAGCTCCAAATACACCCTGCCGTCCAAAAGCCTTTCCATGCTCTGACGGGCGTGCGTGGCTATGCTTTTGAGCCGCGAGCCGTTTTTACCCAGAATTATCGGCTTGTGGGACTGCTTTTCCACAATGATGTTCTGGTCTATGAACCAGACTTTCTTCTGCTCGTCGAATTCCATTTTGTTGAGCATTACGCCCACGCCGTGCGGCACCTCGCTGTCGCAGCAGAGAAGAATTTTTTCCCTGAGCAGCTCGCACACGAGAAAACGAAGCGGTCTGTCTGTCACCTCGTCCTCGCCGAAATACATGATTTCGTCCTTTAAGTACTTTTTGAGACCGTTCCTCAATTCCTCCACGCCGCGTCCGCGCTTGGCGCTCACAGCGTAAACTTCCGTCACGCCGGGAAAGGAATTGAGCTTGTCAAGCTCGGGAAGCAGCCTTTCCGGCTGCGTGATGTCCGTTTTCGTGACAGCCACAACAAGAGGAGAGCTAAGCCTCGAATATTTTTCCACCAGCTCAAGCTCGCTTTGGTCTATCCCGTCGTGCCCGTCGATAACAAGCAGTACGCAGTCCACGTCGACAGTCGCAGTCTCTATGCTTTTGACCATATAGTCGCCCAGCCTGTTGGAGGGCTTGAGCGCGCCGGGAGTGTCCACGAAAATCATCTGACAGTCGCTTTGCGTAAAAATACCCGATATGTTGTCGCGCGTTGTCTGCGGCTTGGGACTGACTATTGAAATTTTTTGTCCGACAAGGCTGTTGAGCAGGGTTGACTTGCCCGCGTTTGCCTTGCCCACTATCGCAATGTAACCGCTTTTCATTTTCAGCTCCTCTTAAGATTGAGCGCCGCAAGAAACTTTTCCTGAAGCGCGAACATTTCCCGCTCGTCCTCCTCGCCGTCGTGGTCGTAGCCCAGCAAATGCAAAAAGCCGTGAAGCGCGAGAAACGCCGTCTCTCTTTTCATAGAGTGGCCGTACGTCCTTGCCTGCCGGCGCGCAATGCTGCGGCAGATGTAAACTTCTCCCAAATCGACAAGCCCCGTGACTACGTCGATATATTCCCTTTTGCTCAAATCCACCCTTTCTCCCGACCGGATATAATCGAGATACTGAAAGCTGAGAACGTCGGTAGGCTTGTCCACGCCTCTCGACTCCATGTTGAGACTGCGAATTTCATCCTCGTTTAAAAAAGCAACGGAAAGCGAAATCCGTTCCGGCTGAAGCAGACTGTCGGCAGCGTAATTCAAAACCCTCGACAGCAGTTTTTTTTCGCCCGCGCACGCACCCGAAAAATAAATTTTCATTTTTCCCCCTCGGGCGCAGACAGCTTAACGTCGGGATACTTTACGCGCTCGTGCCTTATGCCTATATACGTGGTGATAATGGTCTGCTTTACTATGTTTATTTCGTTCATTGTCAGGTCGCAGTTGTCGAACTGCCCCAAGTCGAGCCTTTCCTTGACGATTGTGTCCACCAGCCGCTCGGCAGCCAGAGGGTCGTTTACGTTGAGCGACCTCAAAGCCGCCTCGCTCGCGTCCACTATCATAAGCATGCCGTTGATTTTGCTTGTGGGCGTCGGTCCGTCATAGGAATAATCCTTTAAATCCAGCTCGCCCTCCGTAAATTTTTTGGCTTTGTAATAAAAGAATTTCATGGGGAATGAGCCGTGATGCTCCAATATGGCGCTCTCAAGCTCCTTTGGCAAGCCGTATTCCCTTGCAAGCATAACTCCGTATATTATGTGCTTTTTGAGCAGGGAAACGCTCAGCTCGGGCGCGATTTCGTCGTGCGGATTGTGACCGTCCGTCTGATTTTCCACATAATAATTGGGATTTTTCAGCTTTCCTATATCGTGAAAATAAGCCGCCGCTCTGGCAAGAAAGGTGTCCTCGCCTATCGCCATGGCGCACGCCTCGACATAGTTTGCAACGGTAAGGCTGTGGTTGAACGTGCCGGGAGCCTCGTTGAAAAGCCGTTTTATAAGCGGATTGTTGGTGCTTGTCAGCTCCGCCAGACGAAAATCGGTTGTGAGATTGAACAGCCTTTCCAGCGCGGGCACAAGCAGGAACATAAGCATAACGTCTATCAGACCGCTGCCTGCGGCATAAGCCGCTCCGAAGCCCATTTTAACCGCGCTGAAATCCGATGTATAAAACAAAAGATAAGCCAACGCCACCGTTGCAGCCGCAGCGACGGACAGACATATCCCCACAAAAATGTAATGTATTCTTTTTATATGCCTGCCGGAAGCGAAAACCGACGCGATAATTGTCACCGACGCCTCGAAAAACGGACCGTACAGTGCGACTCCGGACAGATCGGTAAAAATAAGATTGGATACAAAATAAATAATCACGGTGAGCAGAGACGTGAACAGCGCCACCCTGTGTCCCAGAAGCAATGTCAAAACCAGCGCGCATACGGCGTAGGGCGCGAGAAACACGTTTACCCGTGAAATGAAAAGAGAAATCAAAAAGCATACGAGCGTAACGCAGATGACTGCAAGCAGCTTGCGCTTGCTTTTGAGAATTTCGATATCGGCGAAATAAAGATACAGAAAAATCGCCCCTAAAAACACAGCCAGCACGATAAAATAAGCCAGCTTGACGAAAAATTCCTCATTGGATTTTCTTACGAAAAACATCAGACAGCAAAGCGTCATCAGCGCGTAGAAAACTATGTACGCCGCCAGACAGAATATCGTCTGATTTTTTGTCAATTTGTTCTTCAAAAACTATGCTCCTTGTTTCTTTCGGCTCTTTCGTAGGCTTTGACTATTTCCTGCACCAACGGATGGCGCACTACGTCCTTTTCGGACAAAAATCTGATTGCGACTCCGTCAACGTCCTTAAGCACGCTTACGGCGTTTTTCAGACCGCTTTTTTTGCCCTCGGGCAAATCTATCTGAGTAAGGTCGCCCGTAACTACCATTATACTGTTTTCTCCCAGTCTTGTCAAAAACATTTTCATCTGCTCCGGCGTGGTGTTTTGGGCCTCGTCGAGAATAATAAAAGCGTTGTTGAGCGTCCTGCCGCGCATATAGGCAAGAGGAGCAACCTCTATCACACCCTTTTCCATAAGCTTCTGGTAGCTGTCCAGCCCCAGCATTTCCTGCAAACCGTCGTAAAGAGGTCTCAGATACGGATTTACCTTTTCCTGAAGGTCGCCCGGCAGAAATCCGAGCTTTTCGCCCGCTTCGACGGCGGGACGCGTCAATATGATTTTGTCCGTCTTCTTTTCTTTGAGCGCGGAAACCGCCAGCGCAACCGCGAGATACGTTTTGCCCGTGCCCGCAGGTCCCACGCCTATCGTAACGATGTTTTTCTTGATTGCGTCCACGTATTTTTTCTGACCTACGGTTTTGCTTTTTATCAGCTTGCCGCGATAAGTCACCGCCACGACGTCGTTCAAAAGCTGGTCGATTTCGTCGAGGCGTCCGTCTAAGGCGCAGTCGCATATATAGCTGACTCTGCCTATGTCCGCTTCCTCCCCCTTAGCTATATAGTTGAGCAGCTTTTTCACCACCTCGAGGGCGGCGTCGACGTTTTCCTCCTCGCCCGAAAAACAAAACTCTCCCTTGTTGTTGACAACCTCAACGTCAAGCTTGTCCTTTATCATGTTGATGTTTTCGTCGCACGAGCCGAACAGCTTTATCAATGCGTCCACCGAGCCGGCGTTTATTTTAGCGGTTTTGTTAGCCAATCTGACTGTCTCCTTCGTTTAATCCGAAAATATTTACGTTACCGTATATTATTGCCCTTACTACGGTTTTGTTTTCATGCTTCAAGGTAACGTATTCCACTCTTTCGTAATTTTTAAACGGCGCGTTTTCCAAAGCCTTGTTCAACGCTTCTTCCCTTAAAGCAGGCAGGCTTTCCTCCAGCGTCGCGGCAACTGTTTTTTCCGAAAGCTCGAAAACACGACGTCTGACAATTCTTATACCCAAAGGGAAAAGCCTGAATACCTCGTCCTCAAAGCGGCTGTGTTCGTATTTTTTCTTTTCGCGCGGTACGGAGTCGTAGCCCCATACGCCAACATAAGTTGTTTCGTAAAAGTCCCCCGTCTCCTCGAGCACCGTTTTCGTTTCGGAAAAGACCGCCTCTCCCACGCACTCCACAGTCGCCCAAGCCTCTCCCAACGCGCGCACGGGCGAGGTTGTGCCGTCATTGTAGGTGCGAATGCCGCCGATAATGACCTGACCTTTCGTTATTCTGTCGCCGACGTTCACGGCAGGCGTCCCCGAAATGGTGAGCAGACGCGTAAGCACTCCGTCATACTCGGAAACAAGATCCGCCGATTGGTTTAAATCCACTACGGGCGGCGCGGTTTCGCGCTGAATTACCGTAACGTAAAGTCTGCAGCCTTCAACGTCCAGCAGGCAATACATGCTGCTCTCTATCCGCGAAGCAAGAAAGTTTTCCGTTTCGTCTATTTTAATACGCGACAGCGGACAGCCCTTTTTTATGCCCTTTTCTTCGAGAACGGCAAGCACCGCGCTTTCCTCCGCGTCCCCCGACACCTCGATGTCCCAGCAAAAGCGACTCAGGACGAACAGCCCGCAAAAAGCCGCCAATACAAGGGCGGCAAGCACGAAGCGCGTCTTTGCTTTTTCCAAAAAGCCGAGAAATCCGCCGCTTTTAATCGGTTTTATATTATAGCACCTATTTTTCAATAAAGCAATCAACTTTTTGCGGTCCTTGAAGGGCACGGTCACAAAATATTGTTTTTTGTTGATTTTTTTCACCTCATACAGGCAAACTCCGTTGCCGCAGAGATAATTGAGGTTTTTTTCCGTGTTGAGCCCCTCTACGAGGTATGTTGCGTACGACCTCTTTTCAGACATTTGAAACCCCCTTTATTTTGCCGGTGACGACGGTGAAATTTTTTGTAAGCTGCTTTATGGAAATTTCCTCGCCCGTTATTTCGAGGCGCTCGGTTTTGCCCAGCTTGAAAACTATTCGCTCCGACGAAAAGCTCACAAGCCCCTTGTGCCCCTCAACAACCACAGTATGATTTCCGTATACGGAGTATTTAAATGAATTGACCAGTGCCGCCAGCTCAAGGTCGAGGATTTTTGCCACCTCTCC
>URVX01000021.1 GCA_900551395.1 uncultured Subdoligranulum sp.
AATCGAAGGCAGCAAGGCGCAGATAGGACTTTCCGACTACGCGCAGCAGGAATTGGGCGACATCGTTTACGTCAATCTTCCCGAAGTGGGCAGCGACGTTCAATGCGGCAAGGCGTTTACCGACATTGAGTCCGTCAAGGCCGTCAGCGAGGTTCTGAGTCCCGTATGCGGCAAGGTCGCGGCGGTGAACGAGGAGCTTACCGACGCGCCCGAGAAAATAAACGAATGCCCCGACGATGCCTGGATTGTCGAGGTTGAAATGACCGGCAAAGAGGACGGGCTTATGACCGCCGAGCAGTACGCCGAATTTATCAAAACGCTTTAATTTGATTGAAAGACAGATTCCGTCCAAAAAGACGGATTTCTGTTTTTAAAGGAGAGAAGAATGAGTAAATATACTCCGCACACCGATGCGGACGTAAGAGCCATGCTTGACGCCGTGGGGGCAGAGAGTCTGGACGCGCTTTACGACGACGTTCCCGAAAAGCTGATGCTCAAAAAGCTCGGTCTGGAAAAGGGAATCAGTCAGGCGTCCGCAGAGCGCAAATATGAAAAGACGGCTTCTAAAAACAAGGTGTTCGACACGATTTTGAGAGGCTGCGGCGCTTACGACCACTTTATCCCCGCCGCCGTCAGGTCGCTTGCTTCGAGGAGCGAGTTCGTTACAGCCTACACCCCTTATCAGCCGGAAATCAGTCAGGGTATCCTGCAAACCATTTTCGAGTATCAGACGCTCATGTGTGAGCTTACCGGCATGGACGTGTCAAACGCTTCGGTTTACGACGTGGGCACGGCTGTGGGCGAGGCTATGATTATGTCGTGCGAAAAGAAGCACAAGGTCATCCTTGCCGGAGCCGTCAACCCGGAAACTGCGGCGGTCGCAAAAACCTACGCTTACGCTTCGGGCTTCGAGCTGGTCGAGATTCCGCACAAAAACGGACTTGTCGACCTCGACGCTCTGGAAAAGGCAGCAGACGGCGACACCGCCTGCGTTGTCGCGCAGTCGCCCAACTATTTCGGACTCATAGAGGACATGAAATCGGTTGGCGACAAGGCCCACGAAAAGGGAGCAAAATTCGTTTACATATTCAATCCCGTGTCCGCCACGGTGCTTGCCACTCCCAAAGAGTGCGGCGCCGACATTGCGGTGGGCGACGGTCAGCCCCTTGGCATGCCTTTGGCTTTCGGCGGACCTTATCTCGGAATTCTTACCTGCGACTCCAAAATGAGCAGGCGCATGCCGGGAAGAGTGGTCGGTCAGACTGTGGACAAAAACGGAAAAATCGCTTATGTTCTTACGCTTCAGGCGCGCGAGCAGCACATCAGACGCGAAAAAGCGCTGAGCAGCATTTGCTCCAATCAGGCGTTGTGCGCGCTGACGGCTGTCGTTTATCTTGCGACTATGGGACGCGAGGGCATGAGGCAGGTGGCGGAGCAGTGCGTTTCCAAAGCGCATTATCTCGCAAGCCGCCTTACGCAAATCAAAGGCGTAAAGCTCAAATACAACGGCGAGTTTTTCCATGAATTCGCAATCGAAACGGACAAATACGACGAAAAGCTGGAAAAGGCGCTTGCCGCAAAGGGTATTCTGGGCGGTTTGCGTCTTGACAAAAATACGTCGGTGTGGTGCGCGACCGAAAAAGCGTCAAAGAGCGCGCTTGACGCGGTTGCGGACGCTTTCGCGGAGGTGAAATGATGTTGATTTTTGAAAAATCCGTAGCGGGCAGGACGGGAGTGCTGTTAGACGAATGCGACGTGCCCGTAGTCACTCTAAACGCGCCTGAGCGCGCGCAGGAGGCAAGACTGCCCGAGGTGTCCGAAATAGACGTAATACGCCACTATACCGCTTTGAGCAAGAAGGCTCACGGCGTGGACGACGGTTTTTATCCTCTCGGCAGCTGCACGATGAAGTACAATCCCCGCGTCAACGACGCCGTTGCGGCTCTGGCCGGCTTTACGCGCGTGCACCCCTTGCAGGGCTTTGAAAACGCCGAGGGCTGCGTGGAGGTTCTGGACTCGCTGTCCGACAAGCTGTGCGAAATCACGGGCATGGACGCCATTACGCTTCAGCCCGCGGCAGGCGCGCACGGCGAGTTTACCGGCATGATGCTGGTAAAAAAGTACCACGAGCACAGAAACGACCTCAAACGCAAAAAAATCCTTGTGCCCGACTCTGCGCACGGCACAAATCCCGCCAGCGCGCACATGTGCGGCTTTGAAATCGTTTCCGTTCCCAGCGACAGCGAGGGCGGAGTGGACATTCAGGCATTGAAATCGCTTGTCGGCGACGACACGGCGGGACTTATGCTTACAAACCCCAACACTCTGGGCTTGTTCGACAAAAATATTCTGGAAATCACCGAAATAGTGCACAAGGCGGGCGGTCTGTGCTATTACGACGGCGCAAACCTCAACGCGGTTATGGGAGTGGTGCGTCCCGGAGACATGGGCTTCGACGTAATTCATCTCAACCTGCACAAGACCTTCAGCACGCCTCACGGCGGCGGCGGTCCGGGCAGCGGTCCCGTCGGCTGCAAAAAGCAGCTGGCTTCCTTCCTCCCCGCACCCGTGTTCGGCAAAAAGCCCGAGGGCTACGACAGCTCTCTGTCGGTCGGCAAGGTAAAGTGCTTTTACGGCAATTTCCTCGTTGCGCTGCGCGCGGCGGTTTACATCGACACTCTGGGCGCGGAGGGCATAAGAGACGCCGCGCAGAAAGCGGTGCTCAACGCCAATTATCTCATGGCGGGACTCAAAAAATATTATCCCGTGGCGTACGACAGAATTTGTATGCACGAGTTTGTGCTTACGCTTGAAACGCTCAAGCACGAAACGGGGGTGTCCGCTATGGACGTGGCAAAAGCCATGCTCGATTTCGGTATTCATCCGCCCACAATGTATTTCCCGCTGATAGTGCACGAGGATCTGATGTTCGAGCCTACCGAAACGGAAACCAAGGAAACTCTGGACGAAGCGATAAGAGCGCTGGGAGAAATCAGGCAAGCTGCGGACAAGGACGCGCAAAGCCTGCACGGAGCTCCGCACAGGACGATTATCGGCAGAGTGGACGAGGTCAGGGCGGCAAGACAGCCGGTTCTCAAGTACGCTTTCGACAACTGAAGCTTTTAAAACAGAACAGACGCGTTTCGCGTCTGTTTTTTTTGCGCAAGTTACGTCTGACTTTAGTAGAGGAAACGGGAAAAACGCTTAACGCAAGCGGCAGGGAGGGAAAAGCCGCAAAAAGCAAAGGAGCAAACGAAAACGAAAAAATTCGGAAGTTTTTCAAGCTTAAAAGCCGCCTGCAGAGGCGGCATTTAAGGAAAAATTTTAAATAAAATTATTTGCAGAGCTCTTTAAGCTCGTCGAGAGTCTCTTTGAAAATGTTGGCGACGGTTTCGAAGGGAGCGGAGGTTTCCAGATCCACGCCTGCAATTCTCAATTCGTTTACGGGGTCGAGGCTGCAGCCCGTGGAGAGAAATTCCTTGTAGCGTTTAACGGCAGGCTCGCCCTCCTTGAGAATTTTGTCGGCAATGCAGATTGCGCTTGTTATGCCGGTGGCGTACTTGTACACATAGAAGCCTCTGTAAAAATGGGGTATGCGGCACCATTCGTATCTTATCTGTCTGTTGTGCTCCACTGCGGGACCGTAATACTTTTTGTTTAGCTCGTAATAAATGTCGGAAAGGCTCTCGTAATTGAAAGGTTTGTCCGTTTCGATAAGCTCGTGCGCCTTTGCCTCGAACTCCGCAAACATGGTCTGACGGAACATGGTGGTGCGGATTGTGTCAAGCAGATAGCTCAACAGATATTTGCGCATATCCTTGTCCGTTTCCTTTTTGAGCAGATGACGGAGCAGCAGGATTTCGTTGCAGGTGCTCGCCACTTCGGCAACGAAAATGGTGTAATTGTTCTGCTCGCGCCCCTGCGCTTCGCAGCTGTAGTAGCTGTGCATGGAGTGCCCCAGCTCGTGCGCGATTGTAAACACGTCGTGGGTTGTCTTTTCGTAATTGAGCAGGACAAACGGATGAACGCCGTACACGCCCATGGAATAAGCGCCGCTGCGTTTTCCCGGCGTTTCGTATACGTCCATCCAGCGCTCGTCGTAAGCTCTTTGAAGCAGTCCCTGATATTCCTCGCCCAGAGGCTTGAGACCTTCTTTGACCAAAGCAAACGCCTCGTCGAACTCAAGCGCGAGATTGGCTGCGGGAATCATGGGGTAGTTCAGGTCGTACATGTTGAGCGTATCCAGTCCCATGACCTTTTTTCTCAAAGCTATGTATTCGTGCAGCATGGGCAGAGTTTTGTTTACGCTTTCGATTAAGTTGTCGTAAACCTTTCTGTCGACCTCCTCGTAAAACAGAGCTTTTTCCAGCGCGCTGTTGAATTTGCGCGCTTTGGCAAAGAAG
This sequence comes from uncultured Subdoligranulum sp., assembly GCA_900551395.1. Taxonomy (GTDB): domain Bacteria; phylum Bacillota; class Clostridia; order Christensenellales; family CAG-314; genus CAG-314. The sequence goes on from URVX01000021.1 coordinate 4,404, forward strand.
CAATCCTGCCTTACGCTGCCGCAGTAAAGCCCCGCTATGGTGTTGATTTTGCCTTCGTATGCCTTGTACCACGTTTCAAACGCCTGTTTTCTGACCTCCTGCGAGGGGTTCTGCATAAGCATGCTGTAGCTGCCGTGAGAGAGAGCCACAGGCTCGCCGTCGACCTTGACGGTGCCCCAATCCATTTCGCCGTTGTCCAGTCTGCCGAAGGTTTCGCGGAAATATCCCGTGACCTCGCCTGCGTTTGTGAGCAGCTCTTCCGCTTCGGCGGAGAGCACGTGCGCCTTTCCCGCTTTGATTTTGCGGAGAACGGAATTGTACTTTTTGAATTCGGGCTTTGCCATGATTGCATCCAGCGTTTTTTCGTCCAGCTTGCTCAGCTCGGGCTGAACGAAAGAAAACGCCACTCCGAATTTGTTGTTTATGCTCATGACCTTGTCCTTGAGCGCCTGCACGTCTGTGTTTTTGCTGTCCTCGTCCATTTTCATGTGGGTGTAGCACAGCGCTTTTTCCAGATGCTCGTCAATGTCGCCAACAAGCATCAACAGCTCGTAAATATCCTTTTCGTTGTTGAGTCTGCCCTCATAGGCTTTGATTTTGCCGATAAGCTCGCTTGCCGTCGCGCAGTCCTTTTCGAGCAGCGCCTCGTCCGGATAAATAGCCGAGAGATCCCAAGTATATTTTACCGGAATATCCTGTCTGTTTTCGTAACCCATTGTCTTATAGTCTCCTTGTCTATCGGTTTGAAATCCGAATATTTTTCCGATAAATATATTAACATATCGGCACGGTTTTTCGTATGACAAAACAATGAAATAGATTTTCACCTGATGACTTTATTCGGCATGAAAAAGTGCAAACGGAGTAAACTTCAAGAATAACCGAAAACTTTTGTGAACGCCCGGAAAAAGGAAAATGTGCTTAAGTTTTCAACTCGTTTAAGGAAAAAACAGGAATCGCCCAAACGCAAATTTTTTGTTGACCTTGCGGAGGTTTTCGTTTATAATGGGTGCACCGTAACAGTCGAGAGACTTAAAAGGGAGGAAAACCAATGAAATCAAAAACAAAGCTTCTGCTGGTTGTTTTGCTTCTGGCGCTTGCGTTTACGTTTGTGCTTGCGGCGTGCGACGGCAAGGATGCGACGCCTGTTTCTATCGAAGTGACGAAGGCGCCGGACAGATCCGTTTATCTTGTGGACGACTATCTTGACGTATCGGGCGGTATTCTCACCGTTACATACAGCAACGGCAAAACCAAAGAAGTGCCCATGACGCAGGATATGGTTATGTCTGACAAAATGACGGTTGGCGAAAAGAAGATTACCGTCACTTATACCGAAGGGGAAATCAAGCTGACCTCTACCTGGGACGTAAAGGTTTACACCAAATTCGTAACGGAGCTCGTGCTTGTGAGCAAGCCCCAAAAGGTTTCTTACGTTGCAGGACAGACCTTTGACCCTACCGGTATTTCCGTTAAGGCGGTTTACAGAGACGGTTCGGAAGAGGACGTCACAGCCGGCGTCGCTTACAACAAAACGGTGCTTTCGGCGGAGGATGAATTTATAGTGGTTTCCTACGGCGAAAGAAATGTCAAGGTGGATATTTCCGTTGCGGAAAAAACACTTTACGCCTTGACGGTTAAGCAGGCTCCCGAAAGGACGGCTTATGTCGTCGGCGAAAAATTCGACGCGACGGGACTCGTGCTCACCGCGCAGTACAATGACGGCACCAGCTTTGACGCAACCGGACAGTTCACGTTCTCCGACGTGCCTTTGACGTCCGAGACTACCTTTGTGGAGGTTACCTACAAAAATTATACCGACGTCGTATGCAATGTTCCCGTAAGCGTGTACGAAAAGGAAGGGCTTGTGCTGACGGTCAAGACTTCTCCCGCCAAAACCGTTTATGTCGAAGGGCAGACCTTTGACCCTACGGGGCTTGTGCTTTACGCAAGCTACGGCGGAAAGGTGGGCTTTGACGTGACGGAAGGTATTTCCTTTGACAAAACCGCGTTGAGCATTGACGACACCGCAGTAGTCGCAACATGGGAAGGAGCAAGCGTTGACATACCGGTAACGGTTGTTGCAAAAGCGATCAATCGCCTGACTGTGAAGACACAGCCTTCCAAAACCGTTTACATCGAGGGTGAAGTTTTCGACCCCGCAGGTCTTGTCATAGGCGTGCAATGGAACGACGAAAGCGAAACCGAGATAGATTGGCAGGAGTCCGGACTCGTTTTCAACAAAACGGAGGCTTTGAAGCTCAACGACTCTATCGTTGTGGCTTCTTACAGCGGGAAAACGGTAAATATTTCCATCAGAGTCGTTGCGGCGACGTTGAACAACGACATAGACGACGAAGCGGTGGCTGCTGTTGAAAGCGCCAAGGACATTTACAACAAATACAGCGGCGGAGACCAGAAAACCTACAAGACTTTTGCCGAAGTGAAAGCCGATTATGCAAACTTCGAGTTTTACGTCAAACTTGCCGATGTGTCCTTAGCTCCTCAGACGCTCACTATAGGCGGAACGCAATACGACATGGACGCGACTGTGATTTTGTCCATTGGCAACAACGTGTTTGTAAGGGACTCCGTGTGGTTTTGGGACGACGAGAGCAATGAGCTTTACGTTTCCGCGATAGTCGTGCTTTTCGAAGCCGGCGAGGGCAAAGTGAAAATGAACGACGTCGAAATGCAGATAGCAGTCGATGCGCTGAGAGGTTCTCTTTCCGTTTCGAATGTGACGATAAACGGTTCCAGCACGGTTTCTCAAAACGAGGGCAAGTATGATGTGACGCTCAAAAACGGCAGCGACATGCTTAAAATCGCTTACGACGGAGCGGAGACGAGCGACCTGATTATCACCAGAAAAATTATCGTCAAGGGAGACCAGACAACCGTTTCGTACGGCTTTACCTCTCCCGAAAGCGATCTGGCTCTGGGATATTATCCTCAATGGGGAGCGACCGCCGAGGACAACGAAAGCGGCGATTATACTCTGACTTACAGCGTGTACGTTTTCGGAAAGGGACTTGTCGAACTGAAATTCAACATCGACATAGACATTCCTCAGGCTAAATTAAATTAGATGTTTGACGGGCCGGCTTGAAGCCGGTCCGTTGTCGTTTGAACGCTGTTTGAGTCGGCTGCGCGTCGGAGTGAAGCGTATAAAACATTGTGTCCGACGTTCTTTTGATTTGTTGACTTTAGAGCGGCAATATGATAAAATAAATATATATTCGGCGTTGCGTATGACTGACGGAAATTCGGCAGGTTACTGCGGGGGAGTACGCAAACGGTTCATGCCGTCCGTCTGGGCAATTTCTGCGGCTTTGTCATGCGAAATTGCCTTTTTTGATTTTTTTTCGGAGGTACAAGGAGTTTATGGCGGTTGTCACTATCATTATGGGAAGCAAAAGCGATTACGAGGTCGTTTTTCCCGCTTACGAGATTTTGAAAAAGCTGGGCGTTGAAGCGGAAATGAAGGTCATGAGCGCGCACAGAACCCCCGACGAGGTGTCGGAGTTTGCCAAAAACGCAGCCGAAAACGGCGTAAAGGTGATTATTGCCGCTGCGGGAAAGGCTGCTCATCTTGCGGGCTTTGTTGCCGCGCACACGATTCTCCCCGTCATCGGGCTTCCCGTCAAGAGCTCTACCATGGACGGTCTGGACAGTCTTCTGTCCGTCGTACAGATGCCAAACGGCGTGCCCGTTGCCACCGTTGCGATAAACGGCGCGCAGAACGCCGGCTTGCTTGCGGCGCAGATGCTTGCGCTCTCCGACGGCGCGCTTGCGGCAAGGCTTGCCGAGCACAAGGAAAAAATGCGAAAAGACGTGCTGGAGATCGTGCTGCCTCAGTGACGAGCGCGGTTTCGTAAAGTTAAATCAATCGAGTTAAAGGAGTCAGAAAAATGGAAAAAAGAGAATTGATGTACGAGGGCAAAGCCAAAAAGGTGTTTAAAACGGACGACCCCGACGTTGTTCTAGTCAGCTACAAGGACGACGCCACCGCGTTCAACGGACAGAAAAAGGGACAAATCGCCGGCAAGGGCGTGGTAAACAACAGGTGCTCCAACTTTATGTTCGGACAGCTGGAAAAGCAGGGTATCGAAACGCACCTGATAAAGGAAATTTCCGACACGGATACTCTCGTCAAAAAGGTGGAGATAGTGCCGTTGGAGGTTATCGTAAGAAATATCGCGGCGGGAAGCCTGAGCAAAAGACTCGGGCTTGACGAGGGCACGCCTTTGAAATCTCCGGTGCTCGAGTTCTGCTACAAGGACGACGCGCTGGGCGACCCCATGGTCAACGATTATCACATTTTTGCGCTCGGTCTCGCTACGAAAGAGGAGCTTGACGAAATCAAGGACAAGGCGTTCAAAATCAACGATTTCATGCGCGCTTATTTCAAGGTTATAAACATCGACCTCGTGGACTTCAAAATCGAGTTCGGTCGTTTTCACGGCAAAATTCTGCTTGCCGACGAAATTTCTCCCGACACCTGTCGTTTCTGGGACACCGTCACGCATGAAAAGCTGGACAAGGACCGTTTCAGACGCGACCTCGGAGGCGTGGAGGAAGCATACCGCGAGGTGTTGGCAAGACTTATGGGAGAAAAGGCGTAATGACGGACAAATCGCTGTCTGAAAGAAAAATAAAGGAAGCCTGCGGGATTTTCGGCATAATTTCCCGCGAAACCTCCGAGCTTGCGCGCAAGACCTATTTCGGGCTTTTCGCGCTTCAGCACAGGGGGCAGGAAAGCGCGGGTATTGCGGTTTCATACGAAAAGGACAAGGCTGTTTATTATAAAAACATGGGACTGGTCAACGACGTTTTCGGAGAGGCGGAGTTGAAGCTTCTGCCTCCGACAACCGTCGCTATCGGTCACGTCAGATATTCAACCACAGGCTCGAGCAACGTAGTCAACGCTCAGCCGGTGGTTTTTTACGGAAAAAAGGGCAGAATGGCGGTTGCGCACAACGGCAACGTGGTCAATGCCAATCAAATCAAGGCGCAGATGCTGGACAAGGGGCACATTTTTCAAAGCTCTATCGACAGCGAGGTCATTGCCGCGAGGATAAATTTCCACATCAAGGACGACCTTGTGGGTGGGATAGTCGCCGCGTGCGAGGAGTTTTTAGGCGCGTTTTCGCTGCTCATCATGGCGGAGGGCAAGCTGGTCGCCGTGCGGGACAGACACGGACTCAAGCCGCTGATAGTGGGGAAAACCCCCGAGGGCGAAATGGTCGTTGCAAGCGAATCCTGCGCGCTGGACGCCGTTGGAGCGGAAATTATCCGCGACGTCAAGCCGGGAGAGGTGCTTATCATAGACGAAAATCTCGGAATGGAAAGCAGGTTTCTTAAAAACATAGACCCCAGATTCTGCATTTTCGAGTACGTTTACATCAGCAGAAGCGACTCCGTCATAGACGGAGTGTCGGTTTACGACTCCCGCTACAAATGCGGCAGAATGCTTGCGGAGCTGTACAAAATCGACGCCGATTTGGTCGCGGGCGTGCCGGACAGCGCGCTTGTGTGCGCGAAGGGCTATTCCGACGTGAGCGGTATTCCCATGGTGGACGCAATAAGCAAAAACCGTTATGTCGGCAGAACCTTTATCCAGCCTACGCAGAGCATAAGGGAAAGCTCGGTGAGCTTGAAGCTCAACGCTTTCCGCAGCAACATCGAGGGCAAGAGAATTATTCTTATAGACGACTCGATAGTTCGCGGCACAACCAGCAAAAAGATTATCAGCCTGCTGCGCAAGAACGGCGCAAAGGAAATTCACATGCTTGTAGGTTCTCCGATAGTCTGTCATCCGTGCTATTTCGGCGTGGACATGCAGACAAAGGAGGAGCTTGTCGGCGGCAAAATAACTAAGGACGACATCTGCAAGAAGATAGGGGCGGACAGTCTCAATTATATTCCGTTAGAGTGTCTCAAAATCGCCTGCGGCGGCGGAGGCTTCTGTTCGGCATGCTTCGACGGAGTTTATCCCGACAGCGTGACGGACGACGAAACGGGAAAATTCATTTTCGAATAAGCGTAAGCAAGGGACAATTTTCAACAGGAGAAATTTATGGCTATTGATTACAAAAGCGCGGGCGTAGACGTGGAAAGAGGCTACGAAGCGGTCAGACTTATGAAAAAATACGTCAAGGAAACCTACAACGACGGCGTGCTGGGCGATTTGGGCTCTTTCGGCGGCTTTTACGCGCTGGACGACAAGCCGGACGGCGACGTTCTGGTTGCAGGCACCGACGGCGTGGGCACAAAGCTGAAATACGCTTTCGTTCTGGACAAGCATGACACCGTGGGCATCGACTGCGTGGCGATGTGCGTAAACGATATAGTGTGTCAGGGCGCAAAGCCGCTTATTTTTCTCGATTACATAGCGCTGTCGAGGCTTGTGCCCGAAAAGGTCGCCATGATTGTAAAGGGCGTTGCCGAAGGCTGCAAGCAGGCGGGCTGCGCGCTTATCGGCGGAGAAACGGCGGAAATGCCGGGCTTTTATGCCGAAGACGACTACGACATGGCGGGCTTTTCTGTAGGCATTGCCAAAAAAGACAGGATAATCAACGGCAGCGGCATAAAGAAAGGCGACAGGCTTATCGGGTTAAAGTCCAGCGGCGTGCACAGCAACGGCTATTCGTTGGTGAGAAAGCTTTTTCCTCCCGTAAAAGAGGAGCTGGAAAGGTTCGACGAGGAGATTGGAGAAGCTCCCGCACAGGCGTTGCTCAGGCCTACGAGGATTTATGTCAAAACCATACTTTCTCTCATTGAAAAATGCTCCGTCAAGGGCATAGCGCACATCACAGGCGGAGGATTTATCGAAAACATACCGAGAATTCTGCCCGACGGGCTTGCCGCGGAGATTGACAGAAATTCTTATGAGCTGCCCAACCTGTTCAAGGCGCTCAAAAGGCGCGCGGGCATTTCCGACGAAAAAATGTACAATACGTTCAACATGGGCATAGGCATGGTGCTGTGCGTCGACAAGGCGGAGGAGTCTGAAGCGCTTGACGTTTTGCGCGAGCTGGGAGAAGAACCCGTGCGGCTTGGCAGAGTGGTCAGGGGCAAGGGCGTTATTCTATGAAAAACATAGCCGTATTCGCGTCGGGAGGCGGCAGCGATTTCCAGAGCGTTGTGGACGGAGTGGAAAGCGGTCTTATCGACGGCAGAGTGGTGCTGCTCGTGGCGTCCAGAGAGGGCATAGGCGCTCTGGAGCGCGCAAAAAAGCACGGCATAGACTGCGCCGTGTTCGACAAAAAGAAATTTGCGTCTGTGGACGAAATGTTTTCCGCAATAGGCGACGAGCTGGAAAGGCGAAAAACCGACCTTGTCGTGCTTGCGGGCTACCTCAGCATTCTGACGCCCTCGTTTGTCGGAAGGTTCGAGAAAAAAATCATCAACATACATCCGTCGCTTATCCCCAAATACTGCGGCGACGGCTTTTACGGCATGAGGGTGCACAGAGCGGTCGTGGCAAACGGCGAAAAAGAAAGCGGCTGCACGGTGCATTACGTAGACGAGGGCACCGACACGGGGGAGATAATAGCGCAGGCGCGCGTTGCAGTTGAAAAAGGCGACACTCCGGAGGACGTTGCCGCGAAGGTGCTGGAAAAGGAGCACGAGCTGCTGCCCCGAGTGGTCGCCATGCTGTGCAAATCACAATAAGGAATTTCATCGAGAGGAAAAAATATGAAAAAAAGAGCGTTGATAAGCGTAAGCGACAAAACCGGCGTCGTGGAGGCTGCAAAAAGGCTGGCTGCTTCGGGATATGAAATCATAAGCACGGGCGGCACGCAGAAATGTCTGGAGGACGCAGGCGTAAAAACCCTGAATATAAGCGACGTTACGGGCTTTCCCGAATGTCTTGACGGCCGCGTGAAAACGCTTCATCCCGCAGTGCACGCGGGGCTGCTGGCAAAGAGGGACAATCCCGACCACATGCGCCGCTTGAAAGAGCTAAAGCTGGAAACAATCGACGTGGTTGTAGTAAACCTTTATCCCTTCAGGCAGACGGTCATGTCGGGAAAGGAGTTCGAGGAGGTTGTGGAAAATATAGATATTGGCGGACCGACCATGCTCAGAAGCGCCGCCAAAAACAGCCGAGACGTAATAGTTCTTGTCGACCCCGCCGACTACGAAAAAACTCTTTCCGAGCTGGAGTCGGGAAAGTGATTTAACAC
>URVX01000022.1 GCA_900551395.1 uncultured Subdoligranulum sp.
ATCTGGCGTTGATCAACGCCAGACCAAAGAAAGTCTTGAATTACCAAAAACCCGTAGATTTATTTAACTATTTTCTTTCTTTCTGTTGCACTTAGTTTGACAATTCACCATCTTTTTAAAAGGAAGAACCACAATATATTCAGAATTTGCAGCGGTATTCCGATTATGAAAAGCAGCCAGGCGTTGTCGGTTACGAAAATTATGCTGACAAAGAGAGTGAGACACATGGTCCAAATCAGCAGCGACACCGCGCAAAATACAAACAGCCTCATTTTCCAGATTACGCTGAAAACCGTCAGCACTATCATGGTCGCGGGCAGAGCGTAAATGAAAACCAGCCATGCCTTGTCGGGCGGCTGCGGCAGCAAACGGAGCACGACAAATACGATGGTCGCCACCACCCACACAAGCAAAGCCGACGCGGATGCGATTAACGCGCGTTTTTTGTTTGCGGGGGAAAGCGGCTTTTTGGCTTTGACGTCAATCAGCTCTGCAAGAGAAACGTCGAAGATTTCCGCCATTTTGTTGAGCACAAGCAAATCAGGCAGTCCCTCGCCGCGCTCCCACTTGCTCACCGCCTTGTCGGAATAATTCAGCCTTTCGGCAAGCTCCAGCTGCGTAAGTCCTTTGGACTTTCGAAGCTGAGAAATATTCTTTGCCACAGTCTGTTTAAGCAGCTCCTGTTCTTCCATAGGGCTATTATAAAAAAATCCGACGCATTTGTCAAGAATTTGTTGAATTCTACTGTGAGTAGAGAGGTTGCTTTTAAACTCTACTGCCAAAATTTCAACAGTTTACCTGTTTTTTCTGCCGGTAGGTGGAAAAATGTACTGAAAAATGCTATGCTATGCGTAAATTAAAATATAAAACAGGAGCTTTGATATATATGAGCTATGAAATATTTACTGACAGCACCGCAAATCTGCCCAATCATATAATTGACCGTTTTTCGGTCAACGTAATTCCCGTGCCCGTTATCGTCAACGGAGAGATAACCTATTCTTACGAAAAAGACGGAAAAAACGACCTGAAAATATTTTACGAAAAGCTGCGCAAAAAGGAAAGCATTTCCACCTCCTGCATAAACGAGGAGACTTTTGTCGAAACCTTCGGCAGCGTGCTGGAGTCGGGCAAGGATATTTTGTATGTGGCGTTCAGCTCCGCGCTGAGCGTAACCTGCGCAAACAGCCGCGCCGCCGTTTCCCGACTTGCGGAAAAATATCCCGACCGCAAAATTTATGTGGTTGACAGTCTCGGCGCGTCTATGGGCGAGGGGCTGATGGTTTATCATGCCTGTACTTTGAAGGAGAACGGAAAGACAATCGATGAGGTTAGGGACTGGCTGGAGGCCAACAAGCTGCGGCTTGCCCATTGGTTTACGGTCGAGGATTTGTACTGGCTGTTTAAGGGCGGACGCGTAAAATCCACAAGCTATCTGTTGGCAAGCATTTTGAATATAAAGCCGGTTATGCACTGCGACGACGAGGGGCGTCTTACTGCGGTCGGCAAGGTGCTGGGCAGAAAAAAATCCATAGCCGCGATGGTGGACAAAATGGTGCAGACGGTAGAAAATCCCGAAGAACAGGTTATATTCATCGGGCACGGCGACTGCATCGAGGACGCGGAGTATTTGAAAAACAAAATAAACGAAAAAATGAAGGTAAAAGAGTTTGTGACGCACTACATCGACCCTGTCATAGGAGCGCACAGCGGTCCCGGAACGCTGGCGCTGTTCTTTCTCGGCAAAAACAGATAATTTCTTATATATCAAACGGGCGGCACCCTAAGGTCCGCCCGTTTTTTATATTATTTAACTGTACGGCTTTACCGGCGAAAAACAGTGGGGGCACATGCCCATACCGTTGACCGCGCACTCCGGACACATGTATAAGCTGCAGGAACGACATTCCCAGATCTGCGCGCTGGCGATTTCCTTTCCGCAATTGCTGCATTTCATAAGGCTTTTTACCTCCTCGTTAAATATAGTGTGCCCCTTTTCGTCGGCTTTATAAGCTTTAAAATATTTCGTCGGCAACATTTTGAAAAATTTTAAATAAAATGTATTAAAACGCTTGACAGTTGAGCAATCATTCAACTATAATCTGCTTGACAGTTGAGCAATTGTTCAACTGAAAGGAGGTAAACAGATTGTATCAGGATATTCCCGTATGCGACTGCAACGAGCCGCATGCTTCGGCGGTGGACGAAGCCCGCGTTTCCATGCCGGATTCGGAGCTGCTGACGGGGCTTGCCGACTTTTTCAAGGTGCTTTCAGACAAGACCCGCACGAGCATTGTGTGCGCGCTGGACAACAAAGAGCTTTGCGTCTGCGACCTTGCCGCGCTTTTGGGCATGACAAAATCGGCGATTTCGCATCAGCTGGCTTATCTGAAAAACGCAAAGCTGGTAAAATTCAGACGCGAGGGAAAAAACGTGTTTTATTCGCTGGACGACGACCACGTTAAATCCGTTGTGGAAATGGCGGTGGAGCATCTGACTCATCAATAACAGATAGGAGCTTAAAAAATGGAAAAATTTTTCAGGATAGAAGGCTTGGACTGCGCCAACTGCGCCGCCAAGATAGAGAGAGCCGTTTCAAAGCTGGACAAGGTTGACAAGGTTACGATAAACTTTATGACCGGCAAAATGCTGCTTGCGGCGGACGAGCAATCGTTTGAGGAGGTTTACGCCGACGCGGTAAAAACCATAAAAAAATACGAGCCGTCAGCAAGCGTAAGACGTGCCTGAATTCTACATTAGGATATGAAAAAAAGAAGACTGAAAATTGCGAGGATAATAGCTTCTGCCGTGCTGTTTGCGCTGGCAATGGCTTTCGAGCACGTGTGGTCGGAGCGGTGGTCTGAAATAACCGCGATTGTGTTGTTTTCTCTTTCGTACGCCGTTGTCGGTTACGATATATTATGGCGCGCTCTCACAAACATTGTTCACGGAAGGATTTTCGACGAAAATTTTCTCATGACTGCCGCAACTGTTGGCGCGATAGCGTTGGGCGAGCTGGGCGAAGCGGTCGCGGTTATGTTGTTTTATCAGGTGGGCGAGCTGTTTCAGGAAATCGCCGTCAACAAGAGCCGCAAATCCATTGCCGAGCTGATGAATATAAGACCCGATTACGCTTATGTAGTCAGAGACGGAGAAACACTTAAGACAGAACCTTACGACGTGGAGGTGGGCGAAACCATTGTCGTCAAGCCGGGCGACAGAGTTCCGCTTGACTGCGTCGTGACCGACGGCGCGTCGTCGCTGGACACTTCGGCACTGACGGGCGAGTCGCTGCCGCGCGAGGTGTCGGCGGGCAGCGAGGTTATGAGCGGCTGCATAAACATGACGGGCGTAATTGTCGCCTGCGTCAGCAAGCCCTTCGGCGAAAGCACGGCAAGCAAAATTCTGGAGCTTGTGGAAAACGCAAGCGACAAAAAGTCGTCGAGCGAAAATTTTATTACCAGATTCGCCCGAGCGTACACACCGATCGTGGTGGGCGGAGCCGTGCTGTTGGCAGTGCTTCCTCCGCTGATTGCGGGAGGCGGCTGGAAGGACTGGATTTACAGAGCGCTGTCTTTTCTTGTGGTTTCCTGTCCGTGCGCGCTTGTAATTTCGGTGCCGCTGAGCTTTTTCGGCGGAATCGGCGGCGCGGGCAAGATGGGTATTCTTGTCAAGGGCAGCAATTATCTCGAAGCGCTGGCAAAGACGGAAACGGTTGTGTTCGACAAGACGGGAACGCTTACCGAGGGGCGCTTCGAGGTTGCCGAGCTCAATGCCGAAGAAGGCTTTGAAAAGGAAAGCGTTTTGTTTTTCGCCGCCTGCGCCGAGAGCATGTCCACTCATCCCATTGCGCGGTCGATAGTGAACGAGTGCGGGCAGGAGGTTGAGGGACGCGCGGAGGAAATATCCGAAACGGCAGGCGAGGGAGTAAGCGCAAGGGTTGACGGTCACGATGTGCTTGCGGGCAACGCGCGCCTTATGCGTCGGTTTGACATTCCGTTTAAAGAGGCGAAGACTGCGGGGACTGCGGTGTACGTGGCGGTAGACGGCAGTTTTGCGGGAAGTATCGTCATAAAAGACAAAATAAAGCGGGACAGCGCGCAGGCGGTGGAGCGGCTGAAAAAGCTGGGAGTCAAAAACACGGTTATGCTTTCCGGCGACAGCTCGGCTATCGCGCGCGAGGTTGCGGAAAAGGTGGGGCTTGACGAGGTTTACGCGCAGCTGCTGCCGGCGGACAAGGTGGAAAGGCTGGAGGCTCTGCTTGAAAAAAAGACGTCGGGCAAAACTCTCGTTTATGTCGGAGACGGTCTGAACGACGCGCCCGTGCTGGCGCGCGCCGACGTCGGCATAGCTATGGGCGGCGTCGGCACGGATTCCGCTATAGAGGCTGCGGACGTCGTCATTATGACGGACGAGCCCGCGCGCATTGCGGACGCTGTGTCGCTGAGCCGCAGAGTCAGACGTATAGTTACGGAAAATATTTGGTTTGCGATTGCCGTCAAAATACTCGTGCTGCTTTTGTCCGCGCTGGGCATTGCAACCATGTGGTGGGCGGTTTTCGCCGACGTGGGTGTGGCGGTCATAGCAATTCTCAACGCTCTGCGCGCGCTGAAAGTTTCAAATTCCGAAAGAAAACGCGAAAAAAAGAGATAGCCGTCTGACAAGCAGACCTTTTTGAAAGCTGCTGCGTAATAGTAGCGCGCGTAAGGAAAAAGTTGTATAATAAAAGCAGACTACGCTCGTCGGAGGAATTTTATGAGCAGAGCTGCGGAGTTTTTGGATAAGTACAATCGTCTTGAAAATCTGGCTGAGGAAAAATTCGACTGCGGCAGGTACAGTCCGCTGATTTTCCTTGCCAACAGCCGCGAGTTCGGAAAATACGCCACAGAGCTCAATTATTGCCGCGAGGTGCGCAACGTCATATCTCACAATCCGCGTTTGGACGGCAGCTATATAGTAGAGCCGAGCGTAAAAATGCTGGAATTTCTGGATTTCATGATAAGGGAGCTGGAGCACCCCAAGCGCTGTCTGCAAATTGCCGTTAGAGTCGAAAGGGTTTTGACGGCGTCGCCCGAGACGTTTGTTTTGCCCGTTATGCGGGAGATGTTTGAAAAAGGCTATTCCCACGTGCCGGTGCTTAGCGACGGACGGGTGTCGGGCGTTTTCAGCGCAAACGCCGTGTTCAAGGCGATTATGCGGAAAAACAAAATTAAAATTTCGGAAGAAACGGTTTTCGGCGACTTGGGCGACTTGATTTCGTTGGACGACGACGTTTTCGGCAGCTATGCCTTCGTGTCAAAAAACGCCAGACTTTTTGACGTCAAGCAGATGTTCAAAAGGCGCAGAGACAACTCCAAGCTGCGTATGATTTTTATTACCGACAACGGCAGGAGAGAGGAAAGGCTGCTTGCCATACTTACGCCGTGGGATATACTCGGCGACCCTGCAGAAGAACTGACTTGAAAAGTAACCGTCCGCTTCCTCAATTCCGATAGGGATTTGCCTCATCGAGGGAAGTAATGCGCACAATACATTGGAGCATGTCATTGCGCTACTTATTTACTTTATAAGTAAATTATGATTTAATTACGGTAAGATAAAACGTAAATTTGCGGAGATAATTATGTCATTTGATTTCAAAAAAGAATATAAAGAATTTTACTTGCCGCCTAAAAAGCCGACTATAACTACCATACCGAAAATGAATTATATAGCAGTTTACGGCAAAGGCAATCCAAACGACGAAAACGGAGAATATAAAAATTCGATAGGACTTTTGTATTCCATTGCTTTCACTATTAAAATGAGTTATAAAGGTCCCCATAGAATAGACGGATATTTTGATTATGTGATACCGCCGCTTGAAGGCTTTTGGTGGCAGGACGGCGTGCGGAGCATAGATTATGCGCACAAAGAGAATTTCAGATTCATTTCGGTTATCCGTTTGCCGGATTTTGTAACGAAGGCTGATTTCGGTTGGGCAGTGCAAGAAGCGACGAACAAGAAAAAAGCGGATTTTTCAAGGGTTGAGTTTTTAACTTATGACGAGGGCGTTTGCGTTCAATGTATGCACATAGGCTCTTTCGACGAAGAACCTGTTACAATAAAGGCAATGCACGAGTTTGCAAAAGAACAAGGATATGAATTAGATATTACCGATAAGCGGCTGCATCACGAGATTTATTTGAGCGACCCTCGCAAGTGCGAAATTGATAAACTGAAAACAGTTATACGGCATCCCGTAAAAAAATTATAAATTTATTATCGAAAACTGAAAAGAGAGAAGATGTTCAAAAATCTTCTCTCTTTTTTTAAACTTTTGAGAACTGCGCTTTTTTGACGGTGCTTTATTTTAAACCAAATCGAAATGTTTTGTTTACCAAAATTAAACCGTTTCTTCGGCGCTCTCCCGTTCAGCTTCGTTTTCGGTATCCGGAGCTTCCGCCAGGTCGGACATGTGCGCGGGCGTGTCCTCTCCGCGCTTTCTTCTGCGCAGATGAACTCCCGTGCCCATAACCTCGCTTACCTCCGAAATGGTGACGAAAGCCGTGTCGTCCACCTGATTGACAAGATTTTTAAGTCTGCCTATTTCAAAGCGGTTGACCACGCAGTACATCATTGTTCTGCTTTCTTTCGAGTAAAAGCCTTTGGAGTCGAGCAGCGTTATGCCTCTGCCCATTTCGCGGCAGATGACGGAAGCCATCAGGTCGCCCTTTTGGGTGATAATTATACACGCCTTGCCCTTGTCGAAGCCGTCCACAACAAAGTCGACCGCTTTGAGTCCGATTGCGTATGTTACGATGGAGTACAGTCCTACGCTGAAGTTTCCGAGCAAAAAGCAGGCGGCGGTATAAATGACTATGTTGTAAATCATGACGAACTGACCTACGGTGACGCCGATTTTTTTTGCGAACAGCACAGCCATAACTTCAACGCCGTCCATAGCTCCGCCGAAGCGTATTGTCAGACCGGAGCCGAGACCGGAAATTATGCCTCCGAAAATGGAGCACAAAAACACGTCGTGCCCTACAAGCTCCCACATCTTTTCCGTCAGTCCCAAGCCCGTCTGATATACCCACGTCATACCCGAATAGGACAAAATGGCGACCAGAGAACAGGCGGCGATTGCAGGTCCCTGCTTGAATATGGCAAAGAGGAAAAACGGTACGTTGAGAATAACGAGAAACAAGCTCACGTGCAGGGGAGTGATTTGAGACAGGAGGATGGACGTACCCGAAAGCCCCCCGTCCAGCACTCCCGAGGGCAGCAGAAAAAGCGCCACGCCCGTCGCGTTGACGATGCCTGCGACAATCAGCATGGGGAATTGCCACCATTTTACCGTATTGAAGTCGTTTTTGATTTTCAGCATAGGCGTTTCCTTTGTCGAACAATATCAAGCGTTTTCAGCCGCCCGCCATCATTAGGCGGCAAAGTGCTTTTGAAATATTATATTTAAAAAAATGTGAGTTAGCTACAAAGAAACGGCATTCTTTATGAAAAATCATCGGGACCGCACTCGGCGACGACAAGAAAAGCTCCTTTTTCGGCGTTTATTTCCGCAGCTTGGCCCGTAAATTCGTTGGACACTCCGATAGGGTAGCTGTTTGTCAGAGTATAACGCGAAAGAGGGTATTTCAGACCCTTGAGCGTCACTCCCTCGCAACGGGTGTCCAAAGAAAAAACCGAAACGTAGCCGCTTTTTTTTGCTGATATTTTCACCGTGCTCCGTCTGTGAGAAATGCCTTGACTCCGCGCTTGGCAAGCGCGGTAAGCAGCTGTACGTTGGCGAAGGTGTGCTCGGTTCGTCCTCCCGTGCCTCCGAAAATAACGATGCGCCCGAAGCCTTCGTCCGCAGCCAGCATGGCGGCGGCATATGAGTCCGTGACGTCCTTTTCTACGGGGAGACAAAGCAGCTTTTCGGCCTGCGGCTTGAATCCCAGCGAGTCGAAATCGCCGACAACCATGTCGGGCTTAAGGTCTGTGCCGTTCAAAATTTTCAGTCCTCCGTCAACGGCGATAATTTTGTCGTTTGAGCCCTTGTTGATTTTAAGCGGCAAATCGATTCGTCCCGCGCAGACGAGATAACAGCTTTTGACGTGACCTTTCATAGGTTTATTTTAAATTAAGACACGGCGTTTGTAAAGCGTTAAGGCATATATGAAAATATAATGCTTTCATTGATTTTTTTTTAAACATTAAAAAGCATTGCTTTATTTATAAATTTTTGTTATAATATACATGCCCGAAATCGGTTGGCATGAGGTTAAGATGAAAATTTCGCAGCTTCGATATTTCATGACGGTGTGCAGGTACAACAATATTACCAAAGCGGCAGAGGAGCTTTATGTTTCGCAGCCGGCGATTTCCTCCTCCATCAAGGATCTGGAGACGGAATTCGGCGTAAAATTGTTTTACCGGCAGAACAACAAGCTGCTTTTGACGGACGAGGGCGAGTATTTTCTCGACAAGGTCACCGATATTCTGGGCGCGGTGGATATTCTTTCCACACAGATGAAGGATTTGGGCAACAACCTGAATCACATAAAAATAGGCGTGCCTTCGATGGTGGGCACCTTTCTTTTTCCCGCCATGTTCCGCGCGTACAAGGAAAAATATCCCGAAACCGAAGTGGAAATGCAGGAGTCCGGTTCGCTTCAGGGCGCCAAAAGCGTGGAAAACAACACGTTGGATCTGGGTATTGCCATCATCGACGAAATGCCGTCGGAGAAGTTCAACACGCTGCACATCTGCGACACGCAGCTTTGCTTCTGCGTAGGCGCGGGACACAGACTGGCAAAGAAGGAAAGCATAGATTTCACCGACCTTAAGGACGAAAAAATCATACTTTTCAAGTCAGACTCGTATCAGCATATTTACGTAAAAAAGGCGTTTGCCTGCGCGGGTGTGGAGCCGCAGGTCATGATTTGCTCCAACCAGCTCTACACGATAAAAAAGTTTCTGGAATTCAACAACGTAGGAGCGTTTTTGTTCAATCAGGTTGCGGAAAACGATCCCGAAATCATAGCCATACCGCTGAAAAAGCCTATCAACCTGAGCATCGGACTTATCTGGAACAAAAAGGGCAATTTGTACCACGATGCGGAAAATTTTATTCGGTTTACCAAAAATTTCAAACACAGGTTTGACAAGCAATAAAAGAAAAGGGGAGACAACTATGAGAGAAATTTACGACATGAATCTTAGCGCGCTGAGGATGTATTACACGCGTCGACCGACGTACAAGGCGGAAAACGAAGTGAAAAACGTCGTTTTCAGATGCGACGTCGTCAAGGACAAGGACATAATTGACGCGCTTAAAGACGTAAAACACAAGAGCGATTACATCAAATCGCTTTTGAGACGCGCTCTTAAAGCGGAAATGGAGGAAAAGGCGGCAAGCGGCGAGCAGACTGCCGATGCTTCCGGCGAGAGCGCCGCTTGTTCCGATTCGGCTGCGAAGCAGCAATCTGTTTAATTTTAATTTTTTAATAAAAAAGCCGCGCGTAAACGCGGCTTTTTTTGTCTTTTTTCGCTGAGTGCGGCATTTTAAATTTGACAATTTTACATGTTTTGAGCCGAAAAATCCTTCTCGGAATAGTCCGAAAGCTCGTCGAGAGTTTCTTTTATCAGCTTTGCGGCAAGGTCCATTTGTTCTTTGGTGTGAGTCGCCGTATAGCTTGTCCTGAGCAGCCCCTCTCCGACGGGCGTAGCGGGACTTACGACGGGGTTTACGTATACGCCTTTTTCCAGCAGCACCTTGCAGGCGTAAAAGGTCTTGGCGTCGCCGTAGGTGTAAATGGGTATAATTGGCGTTCTGCTTTCCTTTATCGCTATGCCGTAGTCTTTGAGAAGATTTCTCATATAGTCGCTTATTTCAGCCAGCATTCTCACGCGCTGCGGCTCGCGTTTGAGCACTCTGAGCGCCGCTCTTGCGCACTCCACGTTTGCAGGCGTCATGCTCGCGCTGAAGATAAAGGGACGGCTTGCGTGACGGATATATTCGCATACCGTCTTGTCGGCAACCATATAGCCTCCCAGACTTGCGAGAGATTTGGAAAAGGTGCCCATGATTATGTCCACGTCGTCCGTCAGACCGAAATACTCCGCCGTGCCCTGTCCGCATTCTCCCAGCACGCCCAGACCGTGCGCGTCGTCAACCATAACGCGCGCGCCGTATTTTTTTGCAAGCTCCACGATTTCGGGAAGCTTGCATATATCTCCGCTCATGCTGAATACGCCGTCGGTGACAATCAGCTTTCCGTAGGAATCGGACGCGGACGCCAGCTTGTCCTTGAGATCCGCCATATCCCCGTGCGCGTAACGGACGAATTTGGCGTAGCTCAGCTTGCCGCCGTCGTAAATGCTCGCGTGGTTTTCGCGGTCGCAGAAAATTATGTCGTTGCGTCCCGCCATTCCCGAAATAATCCCGAGATTGCTCTGAAAGCCAGTGCCGAAGGTCACGGCGTCCTCTTTGCCGAGAAAGTCGGACAGCTCTTTTTCCAGCGCGAGGTGAATGTCCATCGTGCCGTTGAGAAAACGGCTGCCGCTGCATCCCGAGCCATAATTGTCCAGCGCGTTTTTTCCTGCCTCGATGACTTCGCTGTGGGAGGTAAGCCCCAGATAATTGTTTGAGCCCAGCATAATCACATGCCGCCCGCTCATTTCTACCGAAGTGTCCTGCCTGCTGGTCAGGCTGTGAAAATAAGGGTAAATACCCGCTGCTTTAGCTTCGTCGGCGATGGGAATACGCTTGCATTTTTCAAAAATATCCAATTTCAGACTCTCCTTTTGTCAGCCGTCTGTTCGGCATCGGCTCTTTATTGTAGCACAATCCGAGCAATTTGACAAGCAAATCCAAAAAGAGAACAGTGTTTTTTAATAATCTTAAAATAGACCGAATTTTTAAAAAGTCTAAGTTGAAGTTTTTGTCGGCGGAGAATTTTTGCGCAAAGCCGACTCGGCAAATTTAATGCTGCCTAAGCGAAATGTCGCCTGAAAACGATTGATTTTTGAAAACGCCTTTGATATAATTTGTTACGGAAAAATTTCTCTAATCGGAGAGTTCAAAGGAGCATATAAATTTATGGCGAAAAGGACACCGTTGTATCAGAATCATTTAAATCACGGCGGCAAGGTTGTGGAGTTCGGAGGCTTCGAGCTGCCCGTGCAGTACGGAGCGGGACTTATTGCCGAGCACAATGCCGTGCGCAATGCGGCAGGCTTGTTCGACGTTAGTCACATGGGAGAGTTTTTGCTGGAGGGCAAAAGCGCTTTCGACACAATTCAGAGACTTATGTCCAACGACATGACGGGTCTCGAGGACGGGCAGATCAGATACACCATGATGCTCAACGAAAGGGGCGGAGAGGTGGACGACCTGTTAGTTTACAGATTGTCCGAGGAAAAATATCTGCTGGTTGTCAACGCGGGCAACTGCGAAAAGGATGCGGCGTGGGTTTCTTCCCGCCTGCTGGAGGGCACAACGTTTGAAAATTTGTCGGAAAAGACCGGGCAGGTGGCGTTGCAGGGACCAAGGTCGGAGGAAATACTTCGCAAAATCGTGCCGGAAAGCGAAATTCCCGAAAAATACTATACGTTTAAAATCAGCGACAAGGTGACGGAGGGCAGATGCATAGTGTCCCGCACCGGCTACACGGGAGAGGACGGTTTCGAAATTTACTGCCCTGCCGAAAAAACGCCGGAAATTTTCGAGAAAATTCTCGACGCGGGAAAGGAATTCGGAATTCTGCCCTGCGGTCTGGGCGCAAGAGACACCTTGAGATTCGAGGCGTGCATGCCCCTTTACGGTCACGAGCTAAACGAGGATTATCTCGGCAACGAGGTCGGACTGGGATTTGCGCTCAAAATGGCGAAGCCCGACTTTATCGGCAAAAAGGCTTTTGAGGAGCGCCCCGCACAGTTCAAGCGCAAGGGCGTCAAGCTCATTGACAAGGGCATAGCCAGAGAGGGCTGCGAGGTCTTTGCCGCGTCCGACGGCAGAAAAATAGGCGTAGTCACTACGGGTACTTATTCTCCCACCTTCCAGCACGCGCTGGCAATGGTGAGGATAGAAAAGAGCTACGAGGAGCCTGAGGTCGTAATAGACGTCAGAGGCAAAAAGCTGAGAGCGGAAGTTGTCAAAATGCCTTTTTATAAAAGAGGTTGAAATAAAAATCAATTCAGGAGACAGATAAATGGAAAAATTGTTCAGCAATTATTAAGGATGGAAAAATCGCTAATGGTGAGGTAATGTCCAGTGGAACTAAGGCAGGGCTTGAAATATCTTATATAATAACCTCTCTTTTATGTGATATGCATGATTTATATTATTGTGATGAATTATTCTCTTATGTGAATAGTGACATTGAAAAGGCCTGTTTGTCGATTATAATTGAAAAACTCTCGGGGAGAAAGCAATTGTTTTTCACAACACACAACTCAGACATATTAGATATGCA
>URVX01000023.1 GCA_900551395.1 uncultured Subdoligranulum sp.
GTCCGCTATGTCCGCTCTGAGGTTTACGGAATTGCCGGTCGCGGTGAATTGCCTTACCAGCGGCAGCAGATTCAAGCAGTTTTCCGTATCGGCTTCGGGCACTTGGAATTCTTTTGTTTCGGTGACGCCGATTACGAGCGGTCCTAAGACCGCGTCGGCAAACTCGAAGTCGCCGTCTTTTGTTTTGACTGCGTTTATTTCCGCGTTAAGCGGTTCGAAAGGAAGCAAAACGGTATAACGGCTTCCGTTTTTGACCAGCGTGGCGTTGTCGAGAAGACTTTCGCCTCCCCCCAAGCCTCCCAGCTCACCGAAATCGAGGTACGCCTTGAGCTCGCCGAGATTGAGCGTCAGTCTGCCTGCGTTGTAGGAAAGCAGGAGGTCTATGTCGGGCGCGACCAGGTCGAGCGTCAGATTTTCTAAGTTTTGCGTGTCAATAACCGCCTTGACCTTTGCGTCGAGATTGGCAAGCCCCGAAAGCTTGACGTCGGCATACAGGCTGTTGTTCTTTATCAACGGCATAAAGGTGTCAAGCAGCACGCCGGAAACGGTTTCGGCTTCGGGAGAGTCGGTTATGCTTGCCGTGAGATAGGTTGCGAAATAAGCTCTTTCGGGGATTGAAGCGACCTTTCCGATGTCGTAGAAAACCTCCTCCAGCTTTTCCTCGCATTTGACGCCGCCGAGCATATCCACCTTGTAGCTGCACAGGGTTGAAATGGAGGACACCTTTCTGTCCTTGTCCATTTTTACCGTCATGATTATTCCGTCAGTTTCATCGAAAACGGGAAAGCCCTTGGAGCCGGAGTAGGTGCGCATCTGATATTTCAGATAATAGACGCTCACTACGTTGTCCAGCTTGTATTCAAAGGTATAAATTCCGTCCTTTTCTTCTACGAGACGCGCTTCCCTTACGGAGTCGTCGTTTGTTACGAATGCGGTCAGCCAGATGGGGGGCAGTCCGTACAGCGACTGAAAACGGTCTTTGCTCAGTCTTTTTGCGCCGCTTTCCCAATCAACGTCGTTTGTGTCCCTGACCTTGGACGCGTCTCTGACGACATAGCTGCCGTTTTCGTAATAAAATTGCTTGCCCAGCTTTACGAAACCCAGCGATGTGGTATTGGACGCGACCGCGTCATTTAAAACCGTCCTTTCCGAATAAACGCGCTGCGTAATTCCCACCGCCTTGCTCGAGCCGTTGTTGACGGATTTAAAGCCGAGCGATTTCATAACGTAGGTAGCCATGAAAAGGTTTTCTTCGGGAGTGCATTGCTCCACGCTTCTGCCGTCGGGCGCCGTGGATTTGCTTTCAAAGTCCGCGTCCGTAGGAATTTCCGGCTGTTTGATGGGACCGCACGCCGTCAATCCCATACAGCAGCTCAGTGCGACGGCAGTTAACAAAATCAACAGAAATACTTTTTTCATTTTCTTTTTATCCATAAAAATATTTTTTAGACCGCATGTCAAAATGATAAGTGAACGCGGCTTGCATTTGTATTTTAATCCTATGCTCGAAAAATGTCAATTATTTATCGCACGCGCGAGGCGGTAAATTATGCCAAACGCGTCAGAGCAGGTTTTGACTGCCGAGACGGAGAAAATAATAACAAATACTTGCCAAATTCGCTTTTTCGGTATATACTTTTAAGGCGTGTACCAAAATACTTGGCGCTCAATTAAAAGGAGCTTGTAATGAACAAAAAAAGACTTTTGATTTTTATACTACTCGTTGCGCTTGTTATGGCGCTTACCGCATGCGCCCCCGATTACAAATGGGGACCGCTTGACACGAGCGCGGCGGACAATTCGCCCCTGCTGTCAAACGGCGGCTCCGTTGTGAGCTACAAGGGCTATATTTATTTCATAAACGGGACAACCTCCACCTACGAGGCGGAAAACGTATTCGGCGAGGTGGTTTACGGCTCGGTTTGCAGGATAGCCGCTTCCAAGCTGGACACCGTCAAGGAAAACGATTTCGGAACGGACGAATATGCCGAAGCGCTGGGCGCGGAGGTGCTTGCGCCCAAAGCTGTTTTTTCTTCCAACACGTCCGACGCGCGCCTTAACGGAATTTATATTTTCAACGACCGCTTGTTTTACACCACGCCCTCCGACACTCTTGCCAGCGACGGCAGCGTGCGCAACACAATGCTTGACATCATGAGCGTCAAGCTGGACGGCACCGATACGAAAAGAATTTACACCTTGGGCAGCAATTCTCTGTCCGTAGGCATGTTCGAGACGGACGGCGACGCTTACGCGCTGTTTGTGGACGGCGACAAAAATCTCGTTTCGCTCAATCTTTTCGACGGCACCGAAACAAAGGTGGACGAAAAGGTGACTTCCAGCGCGGTGGATATGCAAAGCGGTTCGATAGTCTCTACTAAAGACGTGATAACCGAAAAAGCAAACCAGGGCACGGAAATCACCGCCAATTACAACGAGCTTTACGTCGTGAAAGCGGGGCAGACCGCTTCCGCTAAAATCATGACTGGTCAGCACGCCGACGGACAGGACGTGTCCTATGATTTCGACGTGTCGATAGCTTCCGCCTCCGACGGCTTCGTTTATTTCAATCTTTCGTCCGACGCGCACGGCAGAGACGGCATGTACCGTATTTCCGAGAGCGTTGAGGACAAGAGGCTTGCCGACGCGACAAGGCTTTACAGAAACGTGCTGTCGGGTGCCGTGGCATATCAGGACGGCTTTGTTTATTACAACAGCACGAGCAAATACGTTCAGTTCGTCAAGGACGGGCAGGACGCGAAAAATCTGTATTACACCGCGTCGTCTCCCAGCTTTAAATTTATTCAGGAAGGTACTCTTTATTTCGAGATGGATTCGGCGTTGTGGAGCATTTCTTTGAACGGCGAAAGCAATCCCGACACTTTGACTGCAAACAAGCTGACAGACAAGGTCAATGCGACGAGCTGGCTCAATTACGACATACTCGACGGCAAAGTGTTTTACATGTACACCGACAACGACGTTTATTTGCACTTCAGCGAAATGGGCGAGGCTGCCAAAGACAAGGAAATAAAAACCTACGTGCTTGCTTTGGCAGATGAGGAATAATTCGGAAAATTCGTTGAGACGCCGGCTTTCACCGGCGTTTCCGTTTTAGACAGACAACGGAGATTTGATATGAAAAAGGATTTCGTAAAGGAAATAGCCGATATAAACGCGGATTTTCCGCAGTGGTACACCGACGTGGTTATCAAGACCAAGCTTGTAGACTATGGTCCCACAAAGGGCAGTATGGTAATTCGCCCTTACGGTTACGCCATTTGGGAAAATATTCAGCGTGAGCTGGACGCGCGCTTCAAGGCTACGGGGCACAAAAACGCCTATTTCCCCCTGTTTATTCCTATGAACCTTCTTAAAAAGGAGGCGGAGCATGTCGAGGGCTTTGCGCCTGAGGTCGCCGTTGTGACGCAGGCGGGAGGAGCCGAGCTTGCCGAGCCGTTGGTCGTTCGTCCCACGAGCGAAACTATTTTCTGCGATATGTATTCGAAATGGGTTCAGTCCTACCGCGACCTGCCTCTGAAAATCAACCAGTGGGCAAACGTCGTGCGCTGGGAAAAGACAACCCGTCCTTTTTTGCGCACCTCCGAATTTCTCTGGCAGGAGGGACACACCGTGCATGCCACCAGAGAGGAGGCGGAAAAAGAGACTTTGGATATTCTCAACCTTTACGCAAGGTTTGCCGAGGAGTGCCTTGCGCTGCCTGTCATTATAGGTCGGAAAACGGAAAGGGAAAAATTTGCCGGCGCGGAGGAAACCTACGGTATGGAAGCCATGATGCAGGACGGAAAGAGCCTGCAGGCGGGCACCTCCCACCATTTCGGCGACAAATTCGCACGCGCTTACGATATACAGTTTTTGGACAGCGACGGCACGCACAAGTATGCTTGGCAGACAAGCTGGGGCGTTTCAACCCGACTGATCGGCGCGTTGATTATGGCTCACGGCGATGCGCGCGGCTTGATTTTGCCTCCCGTCGTGGCGCCCGTTCAAGTTATTGTTCTGCCTATTGCTCAGCATAAGGCGGGCGTCGAGGAAGCCGCCCGAAGCGTGATTGACAGGCTTGTTGCCGCAGGCGTCAGGTGCGAGGGCGATTTTTCCGACCAGACGCCGGGCTGGAAGTTCAACGAGTGGGAAATGAAGGGCGTTCCCTTGAGGCTGGAAATCGGTCCGCGCGACATAGAAAACGGCGTAGTGACCGTAGTGCGGCGGGACAACGGCGAAAAGAGCGTTGTAAAAAACGAGGAAATCGAGGGCGTTGTAAGGCAGCTTCTCAAGGATGTACACAATTCCATGTATCGCAAGGCGGAAAGCTTCCGCGACAGCCGAATCAAGGAGGCGCACAATTTGGACGAGCTGAGAAAATATCTCGACGAGGGCAATTTCGTCAGAGCCATGTGGTGCGGCGAACAGGAATGCGAGCTTAAGGTAAAGGAAATGATGCAGGCTACAATCCGCGTCATGCCTTTCGATCAGACGCCCATAGACGACAAGTGCGTGGTGGACGGCTCGCCCGCCGAAAAGCTTGTTATTTTCGCAAGAGCATATTAAAAGGAAAGCCGGGAAGCATCTCGGCTTTTGTCCTATCTAAGCTGTGTTTTGAAAAAAACGGTTGAATTGTCGAAAAGCTTTGCAAGCCGCCGATTTGCGCTTGCCGCGTCGTCCTGCGGACGAGCGGCTTTTTTTGAGCGCAAAGTCGGGCGCAGCTCCGTTTTTCTGTTTTTCGCCGGACGGCTTTCGGCGTCTCAAAAGCCAATTTGACAGCCTTGCGCAAGCGGCTGAAACTTATGTGAAATCGAATTTCTTCAAGGAAAAATTGTTTGACATCTAACAATATATTTTATAGAATAATCTGCAAACAGGTCGGTATTGTTCGGTTTCAAACAATATCCGACGAATAAGTTGTTTCGGGGTGTTCGAATTGATAATAAATTTATTGCGGCAGCTGCAGCGCAGCATAATGAATTTTTTGGAGAGACAGAGCCTTGACGGGCTTACGGGACACCAGCTGCGCACTATGGGGATTATGAACCGTCTGCGCGAGGAAAAGGGATTTATTTTGCAGCGCGACGTAGAGGAGCGTCTGTGTATAAACAGATCCTCTGTGTGCAGCATACTCAACGCCATAGAGGAAAAGGGCTACATCGAGCGTCGCAGCTCCGAAAGGGACGCGCGCGCCAACGTAATCATGTTTACGCCTAAAGCGGAAACGCTCAACAAAAATGCGATAAGGCAGGTTACCGAAGCCGAAAAGCTGCTTACCGAAGGCATGACGGAGTCGCAGAAAAAGCAATTTGCAGAGCTTATTCGTATAGCAAAGGAAAATATAGAGAGAAGGAGAGACGCGGGGAAAGGTGTTTAGACTATTCAAATATTTCAAAAAGTCGGATTGGCTGTTTACGGCGCTTCTGGTAGTTGTCGTGGCGTTGCAGGTCAATCTCGACCTCATGCTGCCCGACCTTATGGGAAAAATCGTCGGGTACATACAGTACAACGCTCTTTATGAGGAACCGCTGCGCGAGATTTTGCGCACGGGCGGGATTATGATGCTGGTGGTTGCAGGAGGCTTCGTGTGCAAGCTGTTCAGCAATCTGATAGCAAGTCATATTACCAGCAAGCTCGCCCGCACGCTGCGTTCCAAAATTTTCAAAAACGTAAACTCCTTCAGTATGGAGGAAATGGAAAAATTCAGCACCGCAAGTCTTATTACCCGTACAACCAACGACGTTATGCAGATACAGCAGACTATGATGATGGTGCTTAAATTCGGCATCATTGCGCCTGTCATGGCGATTTCGGCTGTAGTACGCGTCATAACCAGCAGTCTCGAGCTGTCGTTGGCGACGGGCGTGGCGGTGGTTGCGCTTTTGCTTATCATTATGACGGTGTTACTCGTGGCTGCGCCTAAGTTTTCCGTTATGCAGAAAAAGGTTGACCGCTTGAACGGCGTAACGCGTGAAAACCTTACCGGTTTAAGAGTGGTGCGCGCTTACAACGCGGAGAGCTACCAGACCGAAAAGTTCCGCGACGCCAACGAGGATTTGACGCGTGTGAACATGTTCGTCAACAAGGTCATGTGCATAATGTTTCCCGGCATGAATCTGGTCATGAGCGGACTTATGCTCACCATTTATTGGCTGGGCGCGTCGCTGATAAACGCCGGCAGGCTGGACTATTCCACGATGGCTGTGTTTTCGCAGTATTCCATGCAGATTCTTATGAGCTTTCTCGTGCTGTGTATGCTGCTTGTCATTATGCCCAGAGCCAATGTTTCGGCAAAGCGTATCAGAGAGGTCATCGAAACGCAGACAAGCATAAAGGAAGGCAGCCGCGAGGAGGGCGCCGACGGAGAAAAGGGCACGGTAGAGTTTAAGAGCGTGAGCTTCAAATATCCCGACGCGGAGGAATACGTCCTGCACGACATCAGCTTCAAGGCGGAGCGGGGACAGACGGTGGCGTTTATAGGATCTACCGGAAGCGGCAAAAGCACGATTGTCAATCTGCTGCCGAGATTTTACGACGCGACGGAGGGGCAGGTGCTTATCGACGGCGTTGACGTAAAGGAATACAGGGAAAAAAGCCTCAACGAAAAGCTGGGTTACGTTCCGCAGAAAAGTCTGCTGTTTTTCGGCTCTGTAAAAGACAACGTAGTTTACGGCAGCGAGGACAAAATAGACGACGCCAAAGTGGAGGAGGCGCTTAAGGTTGCGCAGGCGGATTTTGTGTTCGGTCTGCCGGAAAAAACAGATTATCATATAGCTCAGGGCGGCAAGAACGTGTCGGGCGGGCAGCGTCAGCGTCTGTCCATTGCGCGCGCTATTGCAAAAAACCCCGAAATATATATATTCGACGACAGCTTTTCCGCGCTGGACTACAAAACGGACTCGGCGCTTCGCGCCGCTCTCAAAGAATACACCAGAGAGGCGACCAGCATAATCGTTGCTCAGAGAATAGGAACAATCATGGACGCCGATCAGATAATAGTGTTGGAGGAAGGCAGAATCGCCGGCAAGGGAACGCACAGGGAGCTTATGAAAGACTGTCCGCTCTACCGCGAAATAGCTTTCAGCCAGCTGTCGGAGGAGGAGCTTGAAAATGGCTGAAAACAGAGGAATGGCGGCGCGGGGTCCGATGCGCGGACCGGGAGCGGGACCCGCAGGTGCGGACTCCAAGCCGAAGGAATTCAAAAAATCGATAGGGAAGCTGGGAAAATATCTCAAGGCTTATTGGATTGGCATTGTCGTCGCTTTGTTATTTGCGGTTCTCGGCACGGTATTGTCCATATTCGCGCCTAAAATCCTGCAGCTTATCGGAAACGAAATTGTTGCGGCGCTGGGCGCAAACGTGCCTATAGACATGGTAAAAGTAGGCGCTATCGGAGCATGGATGATTGTGCTATACGTTGCCAGCGCGCTGTTCAATTTTATTCAGTCCATAGTTATGTCGGTAATTTCGGTAAACATTTCGCGTCGTATGCGCAACGACCTCAGCGACAAAATCAACAAGCTGCCCTTGTCGTATTTCGACAGACAGAGCTTCGGCGATATTTTAAGCCGCGTGACCAACGACGTCGACCTGATAGGTCAGACTCTCAATCAGAGTCTGAGTCAGCTTGTAAGCTCCTTTACGCTGATTGTGGGTATAATTATCATGATGTTTACGATAAGCTGGCAGCTGACGCTGGTAGAGCTTGTGAGCGTTCCGGTGAGCTTTCTGCTTGTTTTGCTTATCGTGAGGATAAGCCAGAAGCATTTCAGACGTCAGCAGAACGCGTTGGGGGACATCAACGGCATAGTCGAGGAGATTTATTCCTCCCACAATGTGGTCAAGGTTTTCAACGGGCAGGAAAAAGCCGAGCGCGAATTCGAGGAAATAAACAAGGTTATGGCGTCCAGCGCGCTCAAGGGGCAGTTCCTGTCGGGAATGATGATGCCCGTCATGAACACGGTGGCAAACATCAGCTATGTTATCGTGTGTCTTATCGGCGGAATGATGGCGATAAAAAACAACGACGTGCTTTTCATAACAAGCATTGTGGCGTTTATTGCTTACGTGCGGTCGTTCAATCAGCCAATCGAGCAGCTTGCGACTGTCACCAACACCTTGCAGTCTACCGCGGCTGCGAGCGAAAGGGTATTCGACTTTCTGGAGCAGCCCGAGCAGGCGCCCGACACGGGCAACGAAACAATCCCCGAGCTTTGCGGCAATGTCGAGTTCCGTCACGTCAATTTCGGTTACACGCCCGAAAAGCAGATTATTTTCGACTTCAACTGCAAGGTCAAGGCGGGGCAGAAAATAGCCATAGTCGGACCTACCGGCGCGGGCAAAACCACGCTCGTCAATTTGCTCATGCGCTTTTACGAGACGGACAGCGGAGAAATCCTGATTGACGGAGTGTCCACGAAAAATATGACGCGCGAATATGTGCGCAGTCTGTTCGGCATGGTGCTTCAGGACAGCTGGCTGTTCGAGGGCACGATACGCGAAAATATCTGCTACGGCAACGAGAACGTAAGCGAGGAAGCAATGATAGAGGCATGCAAGGCGGCTAACGTGCATCACTTTATCATGAGTCTGTCCGGCGGATACAATATGCTGTTAAACGAGGAGGCCAACATCAGTCAGGGACAGCGGCAGCTGCTCACCATTGCGCGCGCTATGGTTGACAACGCCCCCATGCTGATTCTCGACGAGGCTACGAGCTCGGTGGACACCCGCACGGAGCAAAACATACAGGAGGCAATGGACCGACTGATGAAGGGGCGTACCAGCTTTGTTATCGCGCATCGTCTGTCCACAATCCGCAACGCCGACCTGATACTCGTCATGAAAAACGGAAATATCATAGAACAGGGCAATCACGATCAGCTTATGGCGCAGGGCGGCTTTTACAGCGAGCTGTACAACAGCCAGTTTTCCAAGCACGGCGCAGTCGAAGAAGACGATTGATAATTGAAATGAAATGACAAACCGACGAGGCTTTTAAGCGCAGCCGGCTCGGGGTGAAAAATTCAAAGGACGTACAATGAAAAAAAAGAAAGAAAAAATATTGGGCACGCCCAAAAAACGCGGAAAATTTTTCACCTTTTTCAAAGGCTTTCTCAGGATATTTACCCGCAAACCCAAAATAATCAACCTCAACGAAAAAATAGAGGATAAAGCGATTTATTTGTCAAATCACAGCGGCAGCAGCGGACCCTTTTCGCTCGAGCTGTTTTTTCCCAAATATTTCGTGCCTTGGGGCACATACGAGATGTGCGGCGGTTATCGGGACAGGTGGAAGTATCTGTACCACGTTTATTTCAGGCAAAAAAAGAAGGTTCCCGCCTTTTTCGCCTTTATTGCGGCAACTGCGGCGGCATGCTTTACGGGAATGTTTTACAAGGGGCTTCAGCTGGTGCCGACATATCCCGACAACCGCATGCTTTCAACGCTGCGCTATACGCACAAGCTGCTGGACGAAGAACGGGGTATTCTGATTTTTCCCGAAAATTCCGCCGACGGCTACAAAACGGTGCTGGAGGAGTTTTTCGCAGGCTTTGTGCTGCTTGCCAAAACATATTTCAAGCACAGCGGCGAGGATTTGCCCGTTTACACGATTTATTGGGACAAAAAAGCCAATACGATGGTTATAGACAAGCCGGAGTTCTGCAACGCGTTGCTTAAGGCGGGCAGGACGGTCAAGCAGGTGGCGGAGTTTTTCAAGGACAAGATAAACTCCCTGAGAAGCAGGTTCATTTTGAACGAAAAGCCGTCTCCTGCAATTTAATCCACAATCAGGAGCATAAAATGAAAGAATTGATTAACAACAAGGTTATGGTATTCGGCGACTCCGTGTCAAAAGGAGTAGTATACGACGGCAGAGAGCTGTCGGTGCTGGACAACGGCGTGGTAAAAGAGGTTGCCGACCATTACGGAATAGAATTCAAAAATATATCGGTTTACGGCCAGACGCTCAAAAGACTTTACGACAGACGCATAATAGACAAGCATTTAAAGGAAATGAGCGACGAGGACGCCGAAAAGACTTATGTGGTGCTTGTCATAGGCGGCAACGACTGCGACTTCGATTGGGCTGCCGTTGCGCGCGCGCCTTACGTAAAGCATATCCCGAAAACCTCCTTGGACGCGTTTGAAAAAATGCTTGTGGACACAATTCAAAAAATCAAAAAGAGAGGGGCAATGCCTGTTGTCTGCACCACTCCACCCATCAATCCGCAGAAATATTTTTCAAACGTCATCTGTACGGTTGCCGACGGAGCGAAGGTTATGGAGTTTCTCAACGGCGACCTGACCAACATCAGCCGTTATCACGAGTGCTACAACCTCGCCATTGTCAAATGCGCGCTTGAAAACGATTGCCGGCTCATAGACCTGAGGACGCCGCTTTTGCTTGACAGAAAGTATATGGATTTGCTTTGTCCCGACGGAATTCATCCCAATGAGCAGGGGCACGGTCTTATGGCAAAGGTGGTGGAAAGCATCATCGACAAACGCTCAAGAGCTCGTCCGCAGTAAAATAATTTCGGAAAAAACACGGAGTTAGCCTATGCTAACTCCGTGCATTTATTTTTAAACCGTGATAAGATAGCTACGCTCGGAAAGAGTGGCATATTTTTTTCGGGCAATCATATTGAATCAGGGGAGCAAAAAGCTCCCGAAATTTTTCCCTGCATGTTCGCTTAGGCGAACTTTATTTAGGGAAACAAGTTCGCTTAGGCGAACAAGGAGGTCGGTATGCCGATAGCGGTTGCCCCGACGGGACAAAAAATGAAAATACTTAAAATTCTCACCGATGAAAAAACCAAAAAGCATCTTGAAAATCTCGGGCTGACCGTCAACTCGGATATTACGGTGCTGACCAAAAGCGGCGGCAGCGTTATTTGTCTGGTCAAAGAGGGACGTCTGGCGCTTGACGGCGGGCTGGTAACGAAAATTTTCGTCAGTTAGGGGAAAAGGAGACCTTATATGAAAAAATTGAGCGAATTTTCCATAGGGGAAAAGGGAGTGGTGCGCACGGTGGGCGGCGAGGGACAAATACGCCGTCGTCTGTTCGATATGGGCGTCACTCCGGGCGCAGTTGTGTGCCTGAAGAAAAAAGCGCCGCTGGGCGACCCTATAGAAGTGACAATCAGGGGGTATGAGCTGACCCTCAGGGGGGCTGAAGCCCGCTGCGTCGAGACGGAGGCGGTCAGATGAAAAAAATAGCTTTGGCAGGCAATCCCAACAGCGGCAAGACAACGCTGTTCAACTCTCTTACCGGAGCGACGGCGCACGTAGGCAACTGGCCCGGCGTCACTGTGGACAAGAGGGAGGGCATTTACAA
>URVX01000024.1 GCA_900551395.1 uncultured Subdoligranulum sp.
AGGCGACCCATTTCGTCTCGCACAGAGCTGTGCCAGCAGTCGTCCAGGTTGATATAGTTGTAGCCCGCTTCCGCCAGACCGCTGGCCTCCATGGCCTCTGCCACCTCCAGAATCAGATCCTGGTTGATGTTTTGGCGAAAGGTGTTCCAGCTGGACCAGCCCATAGGGGGCACGGTAGCGCCGCCGTAATTCGGTGCGTCCGTGGTGTCTATGGTCAGCTTAGAGGGGTGTGTAATCTTTTCCATGGCGCACAGCGGGCAGTTGCCGTTGACGCGGGTGATGATAAACCAGGCTACAAACCACACCAGTAAAATGGCTACGATAGCCAGCAAAATGATACCAAAAATCATAACAATCCCATCTCCTTAAAGAATTCCAGTTCTTCCTTGGCAGCGGCGTAGGCATCGTCGCTGTCCAGTCCCCGGGCGGTGCGCACCATAAAGTCCTTGCGGTGCCGGGTGTTGTAAATCAGACGGTAGCACCAAGCGTACGGGGTCAGCCAGGGGTGGCCGTCTAAAAATCGAATATAGGGTATGTGGCGCATTTGGCTGTATGCCGGAAACGCCAGGCGCAGCTTGCTGCGCAGGGGGCTTGCTTTCTCGCCCTGCTCCATTTGGCGGCGGGCAATGACGGCGCTTTTGTTCCGGTCCGCGTTACCAAAGGCACCGTAGCTGACCAAAAACGATTCACAGTCCGCTGTGTCATCCACATAAGGCGTACCCACGCCGTACCAGCGATAACACACGGTGAGCACAATCTTGGCAAATTGTGCCAAACCGGCTTTTTCGCACAAGGTCACAAAAGCGCAAAAAGTCGTAACAGCGATTGACCTCAACCTCTTTTCGGGGACGGCTCTCACCCGCCCTGTACCTCATCCCATAAGAGCCGTCCCCTCCCGAATCGTTCAAAACGGAGAAAATTATGAAAAAATATCTTTGCCTGATTATGCTGGCGCTGTGCGCCTGTCTATTGCCTGCGGGCTTTACGCTCGCCGACACGGTCGGCTGGGTGAGAATCACCCAGGAAGGCACCCGTTTCTACCGCAACCCGACAAATATGGATGCGGACATCATGTTCGAGCTTGAAAAAAGCTATTATCTGAAAATCGTAAGCGAACAAAGCTATTTTTATCAGGTAGAGCTTATGGACAACGACAACGGTTTCGTAAAAATTTACGGCTACGTCAAAAAGACCGACGTCACTCCCTGCGAAGCCCTGCCCGAGCTTCCTCTCTATCCTGCCGTAAGCATTTCCGTCACAAGCTCCAACGCCATTTTGTACAGCGCGTGCAGCGCGGCGTCACAGCCGCTGTGCTCCGTTTTCTACGGTCAGCAGCTCAATTATTACGGCAGCATGACGGTAGCAAACAGCAAGTGGTATTTCGTAAAGACGGGAGAAACCTTCGCTTACATCAACAGCGCTTACGCCAGCGCGCCGCTGATAAACCCCCACCCCACTCCGCTGCCGGGCGTCGCGGAGCCCGATCCCCAGCCCCTCAACCCGGATATTAATCCCGAAGAACCCGTCGAACCCTCCCGACAGTTCGATATGCAGATAGCGCTTATTATACTTATCTGCATACCTGCGGTGATAATCGTCGTTATCCTCTTTATTCCCACGCGCTCAAAGCCCAAGTCTCCGGTTTCCGAGCCGTACAAAAACGAAACGGCGGCTGCCAATCTGCCCGCGCCTGCCCCCAAAGAGAAAAAGGCGCGCCCGCGATATTTCGACGACTATCTGTGATTGAATAAAACAATTTCTTCGGGCGGTAATCAAGCCGCCCTTTTGCTTTCTTCCCAAACGGCGCCCACAGGCAGCCTGAACAGCTTGCGGAACCAAAGATTTGCTCCGTAGTTTACCGAAAACCAGCTTTCGTCGAAGCCGCACGCCGCAAGAGAGGAGCCAAACCGCTCTAGGGCTCCGTTCAAACGGTAATAATAACCGCTTTTGCCGAGAC
Source organism: uncultured Subdoligranulum sp. (assembly GCA_900551395.1). Classification (GTDB taxonomy): domain Bacteria; phylum Bacillota; class Clostridia; order Christensenellales; family CAG-314; genus CAG-314. The sequence goes on from URVX01000024.1 coordinate 1,958, forward strand.
CGAGACTTTCCGCAACCTTGGCGGGAGCATAGCCCTTTACGAAATGCCTGACCAAAATCACCCTGTCCTCCTTTTCCAAACGGTTGAGAGAGCGGGCTATAGCCTTTTTCAAATCGGCAAGCAGCGTTTTTTTATCTATCAATTTTATTATTTCGGACACCTGCTCCAACGTGCTCATGGGAAAAGCTCCGCAAAACCCGTGTGTCGCAAGCGCGCGGTTGTAAACCGTCCATTCCAGCTGTTCTATAATGCCTGCCAGTCGCGGAAAGCCTATAAGCAACACCGCCGGATAGGGATATTTATTCATTTGCCGTCCTCCTTTAAAAAATTTTCGTTCACCGCCGCTGTTTCAAGGTCGGGTACGGGGCTGCGCCCGACAAAATCGCTTGGCTGTTTACAATTACACTCTACCAAATAAAACCTGACAACAGTGTGTCATATTTAATCTTTTGGTTCACTGATTTGAAAGCAATTTTTTCATTCGTCAAATTGCGCGTTTCGCTCGTAAAAATCGCCAAAAATCGCGCCCGAAAATCTCTTTGCTTTTCCCTTAAAATGCCGCAGAGCGGGTTTTCTCCAACAATGACCAAACCCGTCCGAACCGAGTCCCGGACAAAACAGACTTTTAAGTATGCGAAATATGTTGAAAAAAATTTTCGTATTTGGTAAAATGTACGTAAGAGAGAGTTTAACAAACTGCTACTGCGGAAAAAATCCGGAAATACAAAGGTTGGTTTAAATGAAAAAGCTTTTACTTTTGACGTTGACGCTGGCAATGGCGGCGGCTTGTCTGCTTGTCGGAAACGCAACCGCAAACGCCGACGCTTTGACTGACGGCGGCAACACGGTTTTGCTTGCCCCGTCCTCCATCTGCGCGGACAAGGATGCGCTGGTTGTTGCCGACAACGTGGACGGCGGCACGATTTTGCATATATTTTCTTCCGAAGGCTTGAAAAGCCTCAATGTTTCGGGCGAAACGAGCAAAATAAGAATTTCAGGCGGAAAAATCTATCTGCTGCAAAAAAACAAAATACTTGTTTGCGACATCAGCAGCGGGCAAAGCTCGGTTTTCGTCGAGCAGGAAGGCGTGTGTGACTTCGACGTGGACTCGTCCTGCCTCTACTTCCGATTCAAAACGGCGGACGTAGACAGAGTTTATTTCAAACGGCTGAACGACGCCGACTTCGCTCCCAGAAGAATAAACGACTACAACAACAGACAGGGCATGAAGCTGTGCCTTATGAGCGCGTCGCCAAACGGCGGCATAAATCTGTTTTATCTCGCCAACGAAGAAAGCTACAACGACTATTTCGTAATAAACGACTCCACAGATTCGGCGGAGGCTCCCTTGTCCGAGCCGACAGAATATCAAATACCCGCTTTCAAGGGCGCCGTGCCTTGTATGAACACTATTGCCCTTTTCGACTCCGGCGCAATTTACGCGCTTGACGGGCGCTTCGACGGGCTGGAATTCTACGGACTTGACGCGGATGAAGCAATTTCGGATTTGTGTTTCGTGCAGGGTGCGGCGGCAAACGAAGGCGTCGTTTATCTGCTGACGGACAAAAGGCTTGTGCTGCGCTTTGAATTGGGCTTTTCCACCGAATCGGGAGAGTATTTTTTGGAAAAGGATCAATCCGTGGAAATCGGAACAACCGAAAACCATTCCCCTATACCCGAATTTTCGATAGAAGCTTACGTTACGGCTACAGTCGAGGGCTATCCGTCCAATATCGTTTACACCGCGCAGGCGCTCGGTGACGAAAATCTCATGCTTTCGGGTATGCTCGAACCCGACAACGAAATTCTTATACTCAATTTTGACGATGACGAAAGCGATTATTATTACATTTTCGACATTGACCAAAACGGAAACGGAAAATTCGGCTGGATAAAAAAGAGTGAACGAATAAAAATCGTCGCCGTAAACGAAATCGGCTCTCAGGCTTCGGTTCTGCCCTTTTCCGCATTTGTATATCCCTTCCCCTGCTCGGCAAAATTCCCCGTTTTCGGAAGTACAACCTCACTCTCCCGCGCCGATCAAGTCACGCTTTTGAAATCTTTCGACGACGATTGGTATTTTGTGCGCTGCGGCGACGGGAACGCGGCTGTTTACGGCTTTATGCTGAAAACCTCGCTGGGCGTAAGACGCGAAACGCCGGAATACTCCTCCTACACGCGCTACTCCGCAAATCCCAAAGCGGGCAAAACGCTTGCAGTTTTCTCCGACGCCGCGCTTTCGTCGGCATTGACGGATGAAAACGGCAGAGAAATAAAGCTGCGCGCCAATCATGAAGTGAGAGTATACGAAAAAGACGAAAACACGGCAAAGGTATGCGTGGAAATAGACGGGGTTTATTATCGCGGCTTTGTGTCGGCAGACGGACTTATGCCCTATCGCGGACGCATGACAAACGCTCAGGCGCTGGGACTGGCTTTGCTGATTGTGGTTGTGCTGGCAACCGTGTTGATTATTATTTTGCGAGTCCGCAAAAAACGCGAGCTTAAAAAACAGGAAGAAACCGAGCGGCTGTAATAAACACGCAAACGACGTCGCGTAATATTTAAAGCAAAGCCGACGCGCGGCTTTAAAGCTCAAGCGGCAAAGAATATTTCAGCGATTGCAAAGCCGCCTCTTATTTCATAAAAATTTACGACGCACAAATTTATTTCAGTCTCAAAAAACTCTTGCACAGACAAAAACAGCTTTAGTTCGGAAAAAAGTTGCGGCAGACGAAAACTCTGCCGCTTTTTTTTCTAACAGAGCGGTCCGCTTTATTCGGACGTATCCGCAAGGATCGTCCTTAGACCCTCAAGCGGTTAAAAGAAATTAAATTACGCTGTCAACGACAAAACATCAGTGTGAGCGTCGCTTAAAGTCTTCGTCGTTGTATTACAGACAAAAAAACTTCAATCAAATGTGCTCAAAAACTTGCATTACTAAAATCGTCGCGTGTCGGAAAACAAAGCTTGCGGCTCCCTCCCGCAAATGATTCTGTTTATTTGCGCTGCAAAACATAAAATAAAAATTCCATTCTGTCAGATGAGATATTTCTTTTTTTAAAACACAAAAACCCCCGAAAGCCAAAGGCTTTCGGGAGTTTTTAAGTAAAAGCAAACTGATTGAAATCAGCGTTTCCGATTGATTATGCCTGAGTCTCTGTATAATCCCAGATTATCGTAGCTCTGCACTCCTCCATCCAGCTTGTGTCCCACAATCTGAACGCCATATAAGCCGACTGCTTTACGTAAATCTTTTGCTCAGGCGTCCAGCCCCAGAATACTCTGCCGCTCTCTAAAATCGCGCTTTCGGGCAATACGATTTCCGTCATGGAGTTGCAATCTCTGAAAGCGTCGTAGGAAATGCTTTCAATGGTTTCGGGAAGCGTGACGTTTTTCAGATTGGTGCAGCCGTAGAAGGTCTGTCCGGGTATGCTTATCACTTTGTCGCCGAACTCAACAGTTTCCAGCGTCACCATATTTTTAAACACGCTTGTGGTCGTCATAGCGATTGCATTGTAAACCAATCTTTCAAGCGCGCAGCCCGTGAATACGTCGCTTTTTGTCGTCTTGAGGGCTTCCGGAATCGTAATGTTGTCAAAAGCGCAGTTAGCAAAGGACGAACTGCCGATAACAGAAAGTCCTTGCGGCAACACATTGTCCGTTCCCTCGTAGCCGGAGTAAATCACTCTGGAAAGTGAGGTACAATCCTTGAAGGTATTTGAGCCCATAGTCAGGAGACCCGCCGGCAGAACGACGCTTGTCAGGCTTGTGCAGCCCGCAAACAGAGAGTTGTTGGTAGATGTGGTTGCCGCCGTGTTTGCAGTGGTTCCCATGTGCTCAACGCTTGCAGGTATTTCTATGCTTGTCAATCCGCTCTTTGCGAAAGTGTAGGTGCTCAGATAGGTGATTGAGGACGGCAGATCGATGCTCTCAAGCGACGTGCAGTTGTAGAACATATAAGAGCCGAGCGTCTCAAGTCCCTCGCCGAGCGTTACGTTTTTCAATGCGGTGCAGTTGCGGAACATTCCCACGCCGATTGTCCTGAGGCTGGGCAGCGAAACGGTTTCTATGCCGCTTGCAAGCTCGGGATTCTTTGAGTGTCCGAAAACATATTGACCGACATCGGTAACTCCCGGCATCGCAAGCTGCTTGAGCATAGCCGTATTGGAAAACGCATAGCTGCCGACCACGGTAAGGGACGCAGGCAAGCTGTTGCCTTCGCCCTCGAAGCCCGTGTAGGTTATGCTTTCGAGCGAAGTACAGTTGCGGAAGCATTGAGCCGCAATGGTCACCAGATTGGAGGGCAGAACAACGCTCGTAAGCTTTGCGCAATCGGCAAACAGATAGTTGTTTGTACCCACAATCGCGGCAACGCCTGATTCAGAGCCCAGATGCTCGACACCCTCGGGGATGGTTATCCTCTGCAGTCCGCTGTAACGGAAGGTCTCCACTCCCATAAAGACAATGCTCGCAGGAAGATTTACCGTCTCCAGCTTGTCGCAATACTGGAACATCTTGTTGCCCAAAACTTCAAAGCCGTCGCAGAAGGTTGCGGAAATCAGATTAGGGCAATTCGTGAAAACACTCTCGCCGAAAACTGCGTCCTTGCAGTTAAGCTCTGCGGTCTCGATGTAGCTGTAAGCAAATGCCTTGTACTCTATTTCCACAACGCTTGCGGGGATGACTATGCTAGTAAGTCCTGTCTGCCAGAAAGCGAGCCTGCCTATACGCTCCAGCGTATCGGGCAGCTGTACGCCCGTCATGCTTCTGCGTCCTTCAAAGGCGCTTGCGCCTATTGCCTTGACGCCCTCGGGCACGACCACGTTGCCCTCAAGATTTCCCAGCGTCATGAGCAGAGTGCCTTCCGTATCCATAAGCCATCCGGTTTCTTCGTCTACATAATATCCGCCTTCAACATTGGGCGCGACAATCAGCTCGAGATTGTAGCAATAGCCGAAAGCCGAGAAGTCCACATAAGTCAGCAGCGCGGGGAATTCTATACGAATCAGTCCGCTCTCCCTGAAGGCATAGGTGTCAATGGTTTCCAGCTGATTGGGCAGCTGTATTGTTTCCAATGCCTTGCAATCTCTGAATGCGGATTCAGGGATGGTTTTCAGCTCCATATTGAGCTGCACGTTGCTCAGCTTTACGCAATCGTAGAAAACATATGTACCGAGCGATGTCACAACGGGCAGCTTTGCTGTAGTCAGCCCGGAGCAGGCGTTGAAAGCGTAATTTCCTACGCTTGTAGCGGCGGGAAGCTCTGCCGTCTGCAAGGAAGCGCAGTTTCTGAAGCAATACGTCCCCACCGACTTAATGTTTTCAAGGTCGATAGAGGCAAGGGCGGAGCAACCGTCAAACGTATAGTTGGGAAGCGTCGTGAGGTCCGCGCCTAACGTGACTTCCTCGAGGGAAGAACAATTCTGGAATATATTAGTGCCCAGCGTCTTCACCGAAGAAAGGTCAATCGAAAGGAGCGAGGAGCAGCCGTTGAACATGTAATTGGGCAAAGAAGTCAGGCTTGTGCCCAAGGTTACATTTTCAAGAGACGCGCAGTTTTGGAACAGATCGGTTCCCGCGGTTTTGACGCCGGATATATCAAGCTCCTCCAATGCCGCGCAGCCTCTGAAGGCATAGTCTCCTACCACGGTCACGGTTGAGGGAAGAGCGCTCCCTTCGCTTCCGTCATAAGTAATAGTTTCAAGCAAAGGACAGTTGTCGAAAACATACGCGCCTATGGTCATAAGCCCCGCCGGCAGCGTAACCGAAGTGAGCTGCGTGCAATTCTGGAATACATACGCTTTTGCGCCCACGGTTGCCGCGCTGCCCTTGGAAGTACCGATATGCTTCACGTTTGCGGGAATCGTGATTTCCGTAATGCCGCTGTTCCTGAAGGTATATGTGCCGAGGAATTGCAGCTTGGAGGGAAGCGTCAGCGTCGAAAGCGCGGAGCAACCGTCGAACATATAATTTCCAAGCGCTTCTGCATTCTCACTGAGCGTAACGGAGGTCAGCTCCTTGCAGTAGGAGAACATATAAGTGCCGAATGTATTAAGCTTGGGCAGGGAAACGGTTTTCAATCCCGAAACGTAAGTGCCTTTGTCGTAATCCGCGCTCTTCACGCCGAAAGCGTAAGTGCCGACCGTCTCGACGTCGGGCAGATTGAGATTTTCGATTGCGGAGCCGGAAAAAGCATATTGACCGACAAGCGTAACTCCGTCAAGCTTGTTTGCTTCGCCCTCATTTCCGCACTTGATTGTTTTGAGCGCCGTGCACCCTCTGAATACGTAGCCTCCGATTTTGAAATCTACGGGACTTGACGGAAGTATAACCGTCTCGAGCGAAGCGCAGCCGTCAAACAGATATACGCTGGAGTTCGCGGCGCAATCCGTTTCGGTTGTTCCGAAATTCTTTACGCCTTGCGGTATTTTGATGGAAACAAGTCCGCTCTTCTCAAAGGTTTTTTCCTTGCCGAGGAAAGTCAGCGTATCGGGCAAATCTATCGAGGTGAGCGACGTGCAGCCCGAGAACATCCTGCCGACCAGCGAGGTGAGAGTGCTGTTGAGCGTCACCTTTTCGAGAGACGTGCAGTTTCCGAACACTGTGTTGTAACTGCTGCTGGCGCTGTAAACGGAATAAGTCGTTATGTTTGACAAATCCATGCTGCGCAGCATCGCACAGTTGTTGAAAAGCTCGTAAGGCACGGTATTGACCAGCGGAGGCAGCACGTTTTCCAGCCCCTCCTCGAACCGGCTCTGGTCTTTGGGCACGTAGCCGTTGTAGGTCACTATTTTCAGGCTTTTTGCGTTTTCAAACATATTGGGCGACAATGTCGTCATTTTTTCGGAAAGCACAACCTCTTCTACAGATGAATATTGGAAAATGTATCCGTAAAAAGTGCTCGTTTTCCAGGTCATATCGCTGTTGAACGTAGCCTTTTTGAAGTTTTCCGTATATTTGAAAGTTGCGTCTCCCACAAATTCCAGGCTTTCGGGAAACTCTATTTCTTCAAGTCCGGAAAAAGCAAAGTTCGATTCGCCGTTTATGCGTTTGAGACCCTCGGGCAATTCAATAGCCGTAAGCGACCTGCAATAGGCAAACGCATTTCCACCCGTTGTCGAATCGGTAGCCAATCCGATGATTTCGAGCGTTGAAGGCAGAAGCATTTCCGAAAGCGCCTCGCAATGATAGAAGGTTTGCTTCTGAATGTGGGTGATACGCGTTCTTGAAAAGTCAACCTTTTTGAGAGAGTAGCAGTAATTGAACGCGGCTTCGCCTACCGTAGTGAGGTTGGAATATCCTCCCTCTCCCGACGCGGAGTCGGTTTCCACCGCCACCTCCTCGAGATTGAAGCAATTTTCAAAGGCAAAGGTACCTATTTCACGAACAGTGTAAGGCAATATTACCTTTTTGAAGGACTGACCCGAAAAGGCTCTTTCTCCGATAATCGTCGTGCCTTCGGGCACTCTGAACACGCCGTTTTCGTCGCCCAAAGGACCGAATGTAAGCTGAATCATTGTGCCCTCGCTGTTGTAAATCAAGGGCAAAGTCTCGTCGGCATTCAGGTAAGGACTGTCATGAGGTATGGAAATTTCCGTCACGTAAGAACCCTTAACCATGGCTTCTATGCTTACGACAGATTTGGAAAGCTCTATGCCTGTGAGCGTCTTGACTTTCAAAAACAGAGATGCACCCAGCTTGAGCCCGGTTTCCGAAATGCTTTCTTTGAGAACAAACGCATTCAGTGCGGTTGTTGCAAACGCCGAATTCTTTATTTCCTCAAGCGAATTTTTGCCCGCGTGTTCATGCTCTGCGGGATAGACGTCAAACGTAACGGTCGTCAGCGACGTGCAGTTTGAAAAAGCGGAGGCGCCTATCGTCTTGACGCTTGCCGGTATGGTCACGCTTACCAACGATTTACAGCTCGAGAAGGAACTGTCTCCCAGCGAAACGAGCACGCCGTTTTTCGGCAGCTGCAAATCATTCAGGGCAATACAATTGGAGAAAGCCGAGTTGCCTATTGTTTCCAGCCTGTTGGGAAGCGTTACGCTTTCAAGCACATATCCGGATATGTTTGCAGTCGTAAACGCCGAATTTCCGATAGACGTAAGCATGCTTTTTTCCACGTCAAAAGCCACTGTCTTCAGTGAATTGCAGTCGTAGAACGCGTAGTTGCCTATCGACTCGATGCTGTCTGCAAATTCAAAGCTTTCAAGTCTGTTGCCGCCGTAAAACGCGCTGTTGCCTATCGTCACGAGCTTGGGTGTCACGCCTTCCGCAAACCTTACGGTTTTGAGATTGCTGATATATCTTGTGCCCGAGTGCTCGGAGTGGTACCATGTAGCGTTGTAAAACGCGTAATCCGAAATTTCCGTCAACGACTCGGGCAGCACAAGCTCCTTGGGAGCGTTGTTGTAGGAGAAAGCATACTGTGAAATTTTCTGCACTCTGTTTGGCAGTTCTATGACGTTCAGTTTCGTACATCCGTAGAAAACCGTGCTTCTCGTTTCGCCGCCCGAGGCGTTTCCGTCCTTAACGCCATCAGCGAAAACAAGCGGCGTGCCGTCGTTGCCTTCCTCGAAGATGATGTTTTCGAGGTTGGAGCAGCCCTTGAATATATCCACCTGCATTTCGGTAACCGTGTTGGGTATGGTCAAGGTCACCAGCGACGAGCAGCCGTTGAGCAGACCGGTCTTCATAACCTTAAATCCGGTAGGCAACGCCAATGTTGACAGCTTTTTACAGCCGTTGAACGCGTCCTCGCCGATGTCCAGCTCTCCTTCTATTCCCTCGGAGAATTTTATTTCGGTTATATTTTTGTTGTTCGTGAACGCTCCGGCGAAAATTCGCTCGACTGTTTTTGGGATGTCTACTATGCCGTCAACGCCGCTCGCGCCCACCGGGCAGTAAAGCAGGTCGGTTATCACGTTCACCTTGCTGCCTTCCTCGCCCTTTTCGGTGTAGCCGTAAACTATGCCGTCTACCGAAGCGTATTTTACGTTTCCTTCCGCAATGTTCACCTTGTCAATGGAGCCGCAGCCGTAAAACATATTGGTAAACGGCGAATCGTCGCCTTCGGCAACGGAAACAAGCGAAGCGGGGAAATTGACTGTTTTAAGAGAGCCGCAATTTTTGAAAACCTCTTTTCCGATTGTTTCCACGCCCTCTTCAAAAGTAACGGTGACAAGTGAACGACAGATTGTGAACGCTTCGTTTCCGACCGTTTTCACGCTGCCGGGCACCGTTATTTCCGTCAGAGACCTGCTGCATT
>URVX01000025.1 GCA_900551395.1 uncultured Subdoligranulum sp.
CGCCTGTCCCCTCTTTGACGTATGTTTTGTTCTCATCCGACGATTTTTCTTCGGGCTTCTCTTCCTTTTCGCCGTCGTCGGCTTTTCTTTTGACAAAAGGCTCGCCGGTCAGATACAAAAACACTCTGTCAAACGGCATCCCGCCTTTTTCCGCCGCGCCCGCTTCGGCTGTCGCAGCCGCGTGCGCGGTGGTGACTCCCATCCTTGCCATAAGCTTGTCGAACATCGTCTGGATTTCCGGCATATAGGCATTGCACACGCGATAAACGCCCAGAGTGATTGCAATCCACGAAACGAGCTGCGAAATTTTTATGCCCGTGTTGAAGTCCCCCAGCCACAAATAAAGGCTGTCGGAGCGCAAGCCCTCGATAACAAGACGCACGATTCCGTAATAAATCCCGTAAAACGCAACCGCAAGCCCCTTTCGGAAGCGCTTGCTGCGCAAAATCAGCATGACCAGCACAAAGCCCGCGAGCGTGCACACGGATTCGTAAAAAAAGGTAGCCTGATACCAATTGTCTCCCACGTGAACAGCAAGCGGAAACCATTGATGCGCGGGATTGGTTATCAGGTTGCCGTATGCCTCCTGATTGACGAAATTTCCCCAACGCCCTATGGACTGCGCGAGCAGCAGACCCGGCGCTATATAGTCGGAGATTTCCACAGGGTCCTGTTTTTTGATTTTCGCCACAATATACATGGTAATATAACCGAAAATCACGCCGCCGTAAATCCCCAAGCCTCCGTCGCGGAATCTGAAAAAATCGCTCCATTCCTGCTTGTAGCCGTCGTACGGAAAGGCGAAAAAATAAATCCTCGCGCCGAGTATCGCAAGCGGCAGAATAAAAAGCGCATAATCCAGACTGTCATAAGGATCCTTGCCGTGCTTTTTGAGCAGCTGCGAAAAAATCACTATGGCAAGAATCATGCCCGTGACGATAATCAGCGCATAATAAGTTATTCCCAATCCCCAGATTTCTACGGCGGGGCTGGAGCCTACTCTCCCGTTGAAGTTGAGAAACGGCTTGTCGAAGTCGAAAATTTTGAACAGCAGATTTTGCAAGCGTCGGCACCTCGAACAGACAATTTTTTTAATTATAGCCCCTCGAAAAAAAATAGTCAACCAAAGCCGCTTATTAACACCCGCATGTTTAAAACTCGCGCTTACGGTCAATACTGAAATCAAATAAAATACGAAAAGCCTACATACACTAAAATACCCTTTTTTTCATAATGTAAATCAGGAGAGTTGGCTTTTCAAAAGGAAGTGAACACCGTGATAAAAAGAGGAGAACTGTATTATGCGGATTTAAGCCCCGTTGTGGGCAGCGAACAGGGCGGCATTCGCCCCGTTTTGGTTTTGCAAAACGATATAGGCAACAAATACAGCCCTACCGTGATTGCCGCAGCCACAACCTCGCGGCTGACGAAAGCAAAGCTCCCCACGCACATCGAGCTGCCGAGCGAAAAATACTGCCTGCCTAAGGACAGCGTCGTGCTGCTCGAGCAAATCCGCACCATCGACAAAACCAGACTTAAGGAAAAAATCGGAGAATTGCCCGAGGACGTGATGAAGGAAGTAAACAACGCTCTGCTTATCAGTCTCGGATTTTTCCATTGACGACAAAATGCCGGCATCTTTTGCCGGCATTTTATTTTTGTTCAAACCGACTAAAACTCATTTAATCGATAAAACACTCACTTTAATTTCGCTTTCGTTTTTCAAAGAAAAGCTCCTTGACAGCCAAACAAAAACTTTTCATTTAACGCTTTTTTTCCGTCTCAGCAGGAGCAGTTTACGATTTCTGACTTTTTACGCCGTAAGCCCCCTTTAAAACCTGACTGTCATAAGCAAAGGTCAGCTTGTCGCGCGCCGATTTTCTTTCCGCCGCCTCTTTTATCAGAGTGTCCGCAAACTGCTCCGGCGTAAACAAATCCTTCCAGAAATAATACGCGAGCGAGCCGGGCAGAGTGTTTACCTCGTTCACGTAAAACGCGCCCGTATAACGGTCGACAAGAAAGTCAGTGCGCACAACTCCGCTAAGGTTTAACCTTCTGTAAATCTTGTGCGCCGTGTATCTGATTTCCTCCTTCAGCTCGCAATCGAAAGGAAACTCGCGAAAGGCGCGATTTTTCTCTCCTCTGACATATTTATCGGCAAAGCTCAAAATTTCGTCCTTTGCGCAGGGCTTTTCCAGCTCGCTTACCAATATTTCTCCGTCGGACATCATAGCCGAGCAATTTACCTCGTAAAAATCCGTCAGCGCCTGCTCGACCAGCACTCTGTCGTCAAAGGAAAACGCCGTTTCCAGCGCGCCGGAAAACTCCGCCTCGTCGTGACAAACGGATATGCCTATGCTCGAGCCCAGATTTGCGGGCTTAACGATAAGAGGAAAACCCACAAGGTCGGCGACGTCCTTTCTCGCGTTGTCGTCGTCGCAAGACCTTAGCTCCATGCCGAAAAGCACGGGCACGCCTATCCCCTCGAAGCAGCTTTTCATAAGCAGCTTATCCATACATACGCCGCTGGACGCCACTCCCGCCGACGTGTAAGGCACGCCCGCAAGCTCCAGCACGCCCTGAGCCGTGCCGTCCTCTCCGTTTACGCCGTGAAAGGCTAAAACTGCGGCGTCTATCGGAATTTTTTTGACGAACAGACCGTTTTTGACATACAGATTGCTTTCGCCCGTTTTAAAAAACGCTCTCTTTTTGGGCTTCAAAAACAAATGCTGGCGCGGGGTGAAATCGCCCTCGAGCAGCCACCACCTGTTTTGCCTGTCGGCATAAATCCTGTAAAGCTCGTGATTTTTAAGCGCAGGCGCAACCTGACACGCCGTAATAATAGAAATATCGTGCTCGCAGCTTTTGCCGCCGTAAATCAATGCAATTTTCATAACCGCTCCTTTTTAAATCATACTGTCGGGCAAGTCGTTCTGAAACAAAATTACGTCGCCTTCGCCGAGTCCGGGCGCAAGAACCGACACCGCCTCCTCCACTGTGTCGACGAACAGCACCTCCGACGACGCGTTTGCCGCGCGCGCCCCCTGACTCAGCGCCTTGCAGTTCTGTCCCAACGTAACGATTGCGTCGCACACCTTTGCAAGCTCCTTGCCCAAGCTGAAATTGACCTCGAACTGCTCGCGACCGAGTTCCACGATGCCCTGAGTGACAACGTATCTCTTTCCCGAAAAGCAGGACAAAACCTCCAGCGCGCCGCGCACGCCCGAAATATTGGCGTTGTAGCTGTCGTCTATGATTGCCGAGCCGTTTGCGCCCTCCAGAAGCTCCAGACGGTGCGGCACGGGCTTTAAGCGTTCCGCCGTATCGAAAATGTCCTCCGCCGATATGTCCAGCTCCAGCGCGAGGGCTGCCGCAAGGGCGATGTTGACGGCGTTAAACGCGCCCAGCAAACGGGTGGTCACTCTCTTTTCTTTTTCCCCCAATTTCAGCGTAAAGGACGTGCCCGCAGTCGAAACCTTTACGTCGGAAACGACGACGTCTCCCGTCGTACCCGCAGTTTTTGTCGGACACACCGAGCAATCGAGACGGCGTGTGTAGACGTTGTCCGAGTTAAGGACGCAAAGTCCGTCGCGCGGAATATGCTTCAAAAGCTCGCCCTTTGCAGACACCACATTGTCTACTGAACCGAAGGTTGACATGTGCTGTTTTTCTATGCCCGTAAGTATGCCGTAGCGCGGTCTGACCATTTTGCAAAGGAAGTCTATATCTCCCCTTTTCTTCGCCCCCATTTCAAACACCACCGCCTGCGCGTCGCAGGGCAGGTCGTTGTTTACGTATGAAGCAATCCCCAGCGGCGTGTTGAAGGACTTGGGCGTGCAGTACGCCTTATATTTCGTGGACAGCATTTCCGTCAGAATATTTTTGACAGACGTTTTTCCGAAAGAACCCGTCACAGCTATCTTCAGATACGCCGCCTGCGACAATTTGCGCTCGGCTCTTTTTATGTATTTCATGTTCACGGCTTTTTCCACCGGCAAAAGCAGGAGAGAGCACAGCGGCACGGCAAAAAACGGCAGAGGCGGCAAAACGTAACAGGGCAAAAACAGGAACGCGGCAAGCATAGCGACGCATGTGATGACAAACAGTCTCGTCGCGCGCCTTGTAAATCTCAACGGAACCTTTACGCGGACTGTAAGCGCCGTAATTGCCGACGCGGCGCAGCAGCCCGCAAGCAGCGCGTCGGAATATCCGTCCCAAAAAATCCCGACGGGAATAAGAAGCGCGCAGCAAACAACGGCGCAGATAAAGCAGCGCGACAAAGCAATTCGCAAATAACCCCGCGCGACGTTGTAGCCCGTCTGTTGAAAAAAGCGCAGCGCGAACAGCGCCGCAGGCAGGCTAAGCGCCGCGCAAGCAGTCCGAGCGGCAAAATGCCAGAACATCTTTCAACCCTCCTCCAGAAAATATCTGACGGCGGCGGTAAACGTGATCGGGTCGTCCGCAAAGCTGAAATGTCCCGCGTTTCCGAGCACAGCAAGTCCGCTGCCCGAAATCAGTCTTTTCAGCTTTTTTGCCATCCACATCGGGGTTTCGCCATCGCGGTCACCCCAGACAATCAGGGTGGGACAGCGGATTTTTTTTGCAAAACTTGACAAATCCTGCTTTACCACCTTTTTGAAAGTGTTGCGCATCCCTGCGCCCAGAGCTTTGAAATCCGCGCTTCCGTATTTTTTGAGACATTCGGGACTTTTAAGTCCGAAGCCGACAAGACATTTTGCCGTCTTAAATCTTAAAACGCTCAGGCTTCGCTTAAAGCTGAACCTGCGCATGCCGCCGCTGTCAACCAGAACCAGCTTGCCGACAAGCTCGGGATATTTCGCGCACAGAACAATCGCCACTCTGCCGCCGAAGCTGTGCGCCACAACAGACGCGCCCTCAAGCCCTCTTAAGCGCACAAACGCCGCGAGATTGTCGGCGTACTCCTCCACTCCCCAGCCCTCGAAGGGCGGCGGAGGGCTTTGACCGAAGCCCGGAAAATCTATGCGCACGGTGCAAAAGCTTCGCATAAGCCTGTCTGAAATGCAGCGGAAGCTTTCCTTGTCCGCGCCCCAGCCATGCAAAAAGAGGACATTGTCGCCAACGCCCTCTTTTGTGAAATTTATCGTATTCATTCTTTTCCAGTTTATGCCGCTCAAAGAGTTTTTGTCATAACTATCGCATCTCTGCTGGAAAATCTCCGCGTATCGTAATAATTTTTTCTTATGCCCGCTTTTACAAAGCCGCACTTTTCGTATAGAGAAATTGCGGGCGCATTCTGCTCGTTTACCTCGAGAAATATTTTTTCTACATGCTTGCCGCGCGCATACTCCGTCGCGTGCTCCACAAGCTTTTTTCCGATTCCCCTGCGCTGAAATTCGGGAACCACTCCCACCGTCGCTATGTCGGCGAATTCAAAGGATACAAGCAGCGCAAGATAGCCGAGAAGCCTATCGTCCCGGAGCGCGCCGAAATATACCGCGCCCGGACACTCAAGCCCCTCGCACAGCATGGCTTTCGTCCACGCTTCGTCCTCGAAGCAGCTTTGCTCGACAAGCAGCATTTCCTCTATTCTTTCCTTGTCTATCCTTTCCACAGTCATAGCTTTCCCGCGTCCCTTAGCTCCTCCGCCTGACACTTTCTCAAATAAAGCGGCGTCAAATCGTCGACAAACTCCCCGTTTGAAATTTTGCGTGCCGCAACCCCTGCAAGATTGTCTGTCAAATCCCGTTCTTTGTCAAAAAGCATGCAGCTTCCGCCAGCTTCGAGCTGTTTTGCCTGAATTTCGTCAATCAGTCGCGGAGCGACAAGCTGCCTGCCGTCCATGTACCTCGCGTGATAAAATCTGCCGCCTCCCGCGTCCATAACAACGTCCGCCAGCCCGACACTATTGTATGCGACCGTTTCTAAAGTGTTGACGGAAACAAGCCTTTTTCCGAGCGGCGCATTCAAGCCCTTGACCGTGCTTATCGCAACGCGCAGCCCCGTAAAGCTTCCGCAGCCCACTCCGCATACAAACGCGTCGATGTCGCTAAGCGCCAGACCGCTTTTCTTCAAAACACGGTCAATTTCGGTCATAATTGTCTCGCTGTGTTTTTTTAAGCAATCGCAGCTTTTGCCGCCGAATATCTCGCCTTTTTTCAAAACTATTACGTAAAGGTTGTCTGTAGACGCGTCCAATATCAAAGCGTTAAACTCTTTCGATTTCAATTCTCCTGCCCTCGTTTGTTTTAAATATCGACACCCTGACAAAATGCTCGGGCAAAATTCCAGTCGCGTTTTGCCCCCACTCCACCACGCACACGCCGTCCGTCTCACCGAAAAATTCGTCCAAGCCTACGGCGCGCGCCTCCTCGCCGTCGTTTAAGCGATAAAAATCGAAATGGTTGAGAAACAGCTTTTTGCCGCGATAGCGATTGTGCAGCGCAAAGGTCGGGCTAGTGACAATGTCTTTGACGCCCAGCCCGAAAGCTATGCCTTTGGCAAAGCGCGTTTTTCCCGCGCCCAGCTCGCCCTCGAGCAAAACCGTCTGCCCTCCGTCAAGAGTACGGGCAAGCCTCCTGCCGATTTTCTCCGTCTGTCTTTCGTTTTTACTGTAAAAAACCGTCTGTTTCAATTTTCAAATCCTTTTCCAAAACATAAGCCAAGCCGAAATCGTGCTCGGTTTCATATAAAGCATCGAACCCGTTTTTCGCCCAGAACGAGCTGCCCGCCACGTTCTTTTTCAAACAAGCAAGCCTTAAAGCACATATTCCCTCGCTTTTGAGATACGAGCACAGACCGCGGATGATTTTCGAGCCAACGCCACGACGCTTTAAACCGCCGTCCGTCATAAACAATCCGATGTAAGCGGCGCTTGCGTCTGGATAACCGTCAATTAAATCGAGTACGGCAATCAGCTTTTTTCCCGAAAAAAAACCGACGAAATATTTGCTGTCCGCCGTTTTTCCCGGCGGCGGCAAGGTAATGTCTCTTTCTACAGAAAAAAGGTCGGGCACCTTTCCGCAAGCCTCGTAATAATCGGGATTTGTCAGACACAGGGCGTAAACCCTTTCTTTATCCTCCGCCGTGAGAATCCGCACCCGGAAACAATGCGAAAACTCTTTTTCGTCCAGTCGTCTCATCGGAAAAGTATAGCACAACGGCTTGAGAAAAGCAACCGCAGCCCTAAAAAGCGCAAAAAAAGACGCGGACAGCTCCGCGTCGAAATTTAATAATGAAGCAGACGCGAGGTCCCCTTGTAGGTAAAAAACGTGATTACGGCGCAAATCAGACAGCGCAAAAGGTTGAAGGGCAGAACGCCGAGAAAAATATAAAAGTCGTAAAAATTGGCGGCTGTCGCGTCGGGATAAATGCTTGACACCATGCCCAGCAGAGGCTCCCAGCTTCCGCCGAACATTGCCTGAAGATAAAACGGAATAAGCACGAATCTGTTGATCAGCATTGCCGCAGCCGTAGACGACAGCACTCCGACGGCAAGGCTCAAAAGCGCGCCTTTTTTCGTCTTGTGATACTTGTATATATACGACGCGGGCAAAACGAATGCTATTCCCATAATTATGTCGCCCAATTCCCCCACGCACGCCGTGCCGGTAAAGGGCATTTTAAGCACGCATTTGACGACAATGATGATGCAGCCGTACCACGGCCCCATTGCAAAGCCGCCGATAAGCGCCGGCAGGTCGGATATCTGCATGTCCAGAAAAGACGGAAACAGCATGGGCAGCGGAAATTTCACGAACATATACAAAATGTAGGAAATTGCCGAAAGTATCGCAAGCTTTGCCAGAGTCAGCGCGGCGCTCCTGCCCTTGGAACGCGCGGGTCGGATGCCCGTGTCGTTTGTCTCGGTCTCGCCTGTTTCTAAAACTCCCTCGTCGGCGTCGGCAGAAACGATTTTCGCGTGTTTTTTTGCTTCCATAAAAAATACCCCTTTAAATCTATTTAAAGCGGGGCGAAAAAAAGGTATGAAAAAAAGCCTTTTCCCATCCGGACTTTACCGTCGGTGCGGGAGTTCCACCCGCTCGGCGCTTAAAAAAGCGTTCATGGACTGTCACCATCGGTAAGGAATTTCACCTTGCCCCAAAGAACTTTATCTTAAACAAAATATACGCCTTTTCCTCAATTATGTCAAGCGTTTGGATATAAAAAAATACGACCTTTTACGGTCGTATTTTTTAAGCGTTGTTGGAGTAAGAATAATCCTTTTTCGCTCTCCTTGCGGAGCCCGCGAAGCAAAGCCACACTATCATATAGATTGCGGCAAGTCCCACGAGAATGTACACGACAGTCGCGAGCCAGGGCACCATCGCAAAAATCCAGTCCACAACATTAAAGTTGAATATACCGACAACCATCCAGTTGAGACCGCCGATGATAACCAGAATCAACGCTATTATCGACCAAACATTTTTCATTTTCAGCCTCCTAACTGCTTTTAGTTTGCGCACGACTTCTTTTTTTATGTATTAAGTTGACAAAACACAAAAAAAAGTTCAGAATTGACTGCGTTATGAAGCTGAGCGTTACAAGATATGTCTGCTACAATGCAATAATAGCCTGCGTTTATCTGGCTCTCGTATACATATTTCAATTTATGAGCTTCGGCGCCGTGCAGTTCCGCATTGCGGAAGCGATGACTATTCTGCCGTCGCTGTTTCCTTTTTCGGTTGCGGGACTGACGATAGGCTGTCTTTTGTCCAATTTTATGAGCGTGTGGGGGTGGTCCGACCTCGTGTTCGGTACGCTGTGCACGCTGATTGCGGGACTGATAACCTCCCGCATAAAAAATCCGTTTCTTGCCGCGCTTCCTCCCGTGCTGATAAACGCTTTCGGGCTGCCGCTTGTCTGGCTGCTGCTGGGCGGAGAAGCGGTTTATTGGATAAACGTGCTTTGGATGCTGCTCGGGCAGAGCGTCGTTCTTTACGCCGTGGGCGTGCCGGTTTATTTTCTCGCAAAAAGAAATCTCGTAAAACTCGTTTACCCCGAAGGAGAAAGCAAAAAAGATTAAAGGGACGGAAAACCGTCCCTTTTTCAATGCTCTTTTTCATACGCCGACGAAAAATCTATTTCAAAGCTCGTGCCTTCGCCCAACCTGCTTTCCACGCCGAGCCTCCAGCCCGCCCTGCGGCAAAGCTTTTTCACTATAGCAAGCCCCAAGCCGAAGCCGCCTCCCTTGCCGCCGTGCGACGTATCCACAGTGTAAAATCTGTCGAATACCCGAGGCAGGTTTTCCTCGCTTATGCCTATCCCCGTATCGGAGACAAGCAGTTTTTCTTGCGTAAGCATAATGAAAATGCTTCCGTTCTGTTTGTTGTAGCGTATGGCGTTGCTCACCAGATTGTTGACGATCTCCGTCAACCGCTCGCCGCGCGACATGATTTTCACGTCGGGCGCGATGTCCTTTGAAAGAGTGATGTTCTTTTCCGTTATCGCGGGCGCAAAGGAATCCAGCGCCTCGCTAAGCAGAAGGGAGAGATTGATTTCATAATCGGGCAGCTCGTCGTTGTCCAAAGCGGAAAAATTGATTATGCTTTTTATCAAATCCGACAGCCGCCTGCTCTGTTCTATGATTATGTCCGCGCTTTTGGCGCATTTTTCCGGCGGCAGCCCGTTTTTTATCAGCTCCGCAAAACCGCTTATACTGGTCAAGGGCGTGTTCATTTCATGAGTTACGTTGGCGATGAAGTCGTTTTTCGAGCGTTCAGCGCGCTTGATTTCGGTAACGTCCGTTATCAGCAGCACGTTTGCCTCCTCCGTAGGATTGAAGCGCAAGGCATAGTCCCTCCCGCCGAACATACGGTAAAGCAGCGCGTTTTCGCGGCCGGCGATGACCTCGGACACCTCCTCGTCGTTGTAAAACAACGCGATATAATTTTCTCCTTCGTAATAATCCAACAGCTTTGTCGCAGTGCGGTTGATAAGCACAATATCCGATTTGTCGCGGAAAATAACTATTCCGTGCTCCATATTGTCCAGAATCAGATTTTCGAGCTTTCTGTCGCTGTCTATTTTGTTGATCTTTTCGTCTATTCGCCTGTTCATATCCG
>URVX01000026.1 GCA_900551395.1 uncultured Subdoligranulum sp.
GGTGAAGTAATACACGTCGTCATAAGCAAAGTCCTCAGGCTCGGGAAGATCATCATACGGCGGCGCGACGGGATCGAAATTTCCCGAAGCAAAGGCGAAAGAGGCAGGCAAAAAGACCGCCGCGACGCAAAACGTAAGCACTAGCGCAAAAGCCGCAAAACATACAATTTTCTTTTTCATGATAAAAACTCTCCTTTTAAATTTTCTTTTGTTTCAAAGCCGACCCGGCTTGAAAGTCAGTTTAGTTTTTCCCAAATAGGGTACAGACGCTCGACTCCGTTTAAATACGCGCTTTCCCTCTGCTGATCGCTGAGAAACTCAAGCATGTTGTAGGTCTTTTCGCGCCAGACCAGCTTCCAGATAGAATCCACGCCTGCATAAAGCTCAGGAAGGTTTAAAATAGGTTTGAACTCGAATTCCACTCTATTCGGCGGATATACGACTTCTCCGTTCCGCTCCGTCGCCCAGCCGGCAAACGCATATCCGCTCCGCTCCGGAATAAATTTGGAAGACGAAGACTTTGAGATTAAATACTCATCTGTGGGCACAGATACGAGGTAAGGCAGGTTGTCTTGGTCGAAGGCAAGCTCGCACCCCCAAAAGACAAAGTTTTTTCCGTTCCACTTGTCGATGCCGTCTAAGCTTTGGTACCAGCCCTCCGGTCTCTCAGCATAAGAGGTATATATGGTAGTTCTTGTGCTGTAAAAAGCCTTCACCCCTATTGAAACCACGTTGTCCGGCACAATCACCGTCATGGGAGAAGGAATTTGGATTGTAAAATTTCCGTTGGAAATTTCCTGCATGTTTCCGAAAGCATTGCTTCCCACACGCTCCACGCTGCCCGGCAAAGCCACGTGGACAAGCTCCATGCAGTTTTGAAAAGCATAATTCCCAATTTCCTTCAAGCCGGACGGAAGCCTCAGCTCCTTCAAGCCCGTGCATGAAAACGCACCCTTTCCGATGACGGTCACGCTCTTTGGGAAAACAATGCTTTCAAGGCGCGTCTGACCGGAAAAAGCATAGTCTCCTATCCGCTCCACGCAGGAGGGAATTTCGCTTGCAAAGCAGCCCAGCACAAGCGTGTTGTCAGCCCTGCTTATCAGACAGTTGCCTTCGGAAAAAAATCTTTCGTTGTCGGAAGAAACCGTTATGGACTCAAGGTTGACACAAACGCCGAAGGCTCCGTCTCCAATGCTTTCAAGACTGGCGCCGAAGTACACGCTTTCAAGCCCAACGCACTCCAAAAAAGCGTCGCTACCTATACTTTCAAGACTTTGCGGCAATTTAAGCTCAGTCAGGCGTCCGTTCCGGTAAAACGCAAACGCCCCTATCGAAACCAGACCTTCGGGCAGAGTTACGGACTCAAGATCCATTTCCCTGAAAGCATCTCTTCCTATTCGCTCGACGTAAGAGGGCACGACGCCCGTGCAGCAGCCAACCGCAAGCATATTGTCCGCAATGCGGATGATGCAGTTGCCGTCCGACTTGTATACCTTGTTGCCTTCGTCTATCTCTATGCTTGACAGATACGGATTTCCGTAAAACGGGTTTGTCTCCACCGCCTCATTCGGATAGGTCATGGGCTCCAGCGTAGACGGCAGAGAAACGGATTTGAGCCTCGCGTCTGCAAAAGCATTTTCTCTAATCTTCTTGACGCCGTAAGGCAGCTCCACCCGCTCCAATGCCGTACCGCAAAACGCGCTGAGGCCTATTTCCTCAAGAAAGCGCGGCCACCTCACGCGGGTGAGCTGACGACACGCATAAAAAGCCTGCGCCCCAACATATTTAACCGTGTCGGGGAGTATGACGCCCGTGACCGCGGTATGCCAGAAGTTATTCCTGTACCCGTTGGAAAGCATTATTTCGACTATCGGCTTGCCCTGATAGTAGTCGGGTATGATGAGCTTGCCCTTGATTTTGGACGGGTCGACACATCCGACCGCCCAACCCGAGCCGTCCTTTGTTTCCCCCAACGTCAACCAGGCGGGCATTTCCTGAGTCACGGTCAGTTCCTCCGACCAGTCCGAACTTATGACGCCTTGTGCCGAGCTGTTTGCAGCCACTTTTATTTCGTAAGTCGTGTAGCGGCTCAGAATTTCAAACATGTCAAGACTGTTGGTCGCTGTGCCGTATTCCTCCTCGTCCACTACCACGGTATAGCTCTCCGCTCCTTCAACCGCGTTCCACCTCAGCACGTCGTCTCCGCCCAATTCAACCCCGGTTGGCACGGCAAGCTCATTAGTCTTAGGCTCGCAGGCTACGAGCAGCGCGCAGGCTCCCGCCAGAATTGCTATCGCTATCGCTATGTACAAAGCTTTTTTCATTTTTCTCTCCTCCGTTATGTTTTTTATTTTCAGCCGCGCTAAAAGCCGGCGCGTTTACTTTTTCCGGACGCTAAAAAAGCGCATGCAAAAGCCTGCGCCGTCCGGATTGTTTTAAAATTTTTTGATTTTTGCCAGGCAACATCAATCCCACTCTTATATATATTTTATCAAAAATTTTTTATATTGTCAAATTTACTTATTGTCTTAATTTGAAAATCTTCACAATTTTCAACTTTTCTATTTAAATACGGACAATCAAGTCTCCGGTCTTAACCTTTTTTCGTTTAGCCTCTATCAAACAAAATGTTTGCTCCCCCTATCCTCTATTTCGGCGGACCTTTCCACAACGGACTGCACGCGGATTTGCCGCGAGATTTCAATTTCTTTTGTTTTATGCGGTTTGCCGCTCAAAGAAGTTGCTTATATATTAAAAATTTGATACAATATTTGTTAATATGCGCGTATTTTGCGCAACAAGGATTTTTTATGATTGTAAAAGCCGTAAATGACAAAAAAGGCATAAAAAGCTTCGTCGCGTTTGCCGACACGATTTACAAGGACGACGACAAATACGTGCCTTTCATGAAAAAAGATTTGACTAAAACTCTGACCGGTTTGGTGCTTAAGGAAAAAACCTACACGGCGCTTATGGTGTTCGGCACGGACGGCGCCCCCAAGGGACGGGTGCTTTTTACCGTAGACGTAAACAAGCAGCTGCCCGACAAAGCGCGCTGCGGCTATTTTTCCCTTTTCGAATGCGTAAACGAGCAGGAAGCGGCAAACGCTCTGCTATCCGAAATGAACCGTAGACTCGCCGCCGACGGCATAAATTACGTCGAAGGCACCTATTGGCCGTTTGACCGAGACAACCGCAGAGGAATACTCGTCAAGGGCTTCGACAGCGCGCCCGTAATATTCACCTCCTACAATCCCGATTATTACGCAGAGCTGCTCGAAAACTTCGGTTTTCAAAAGCATTTCGATACCATAACCTTCAAAATGACGCCCAACGAAAATCAGATAGAACGTCACAGACGCGTTGCCCGTTATGCGGAAAGCAAATACGACTACCGCGTGGACAAAATGGATCCGAAAAACATCGACAAAGACATAAAAGACGTTCAGCAAATCATGGCGGAAGCCGCGACGGACATCATTTATCAGGATGCTCCCTCCGTCGAAGAAATCAGACATATAGTAAAGCAATGGAAAAGCTTTCTCGACCCGGATTTTATCTTGATTGCGAGAACGGGCACGGGCAGACCCGTAGGCGTGGTTATGGCAATCCCCGATTATTTTCAGGTTTTCAAGGCGATGAAAGGGAAAACAGACCTTGCCGCTATGTTTAAATATTTAAAATACCGTAAAAAAATAGACGCCGTGCGTGCCATGCTTCAATTTGTGGTTCCCGACTTTCAAGGAAAAGGCGTAAACGTATCTCTGTACACCGAGCTTCTGGATTCCGCAAGACGCAAGAACATAAAATTGATAGAAGCCGGCACAATGATGGAAAACAACTCGCACCCCATAGAGACATTGAAGGCAGCCGGAGGAGAGCTCAGCAAAATTTACAGAATTTACTTTATGGTTACGGGGGGGGGGTGCTTATGACGGTTGATTTGTTTTTGCTTGCCGGCGACGCAGCAAAGCCCAATCTTATTCTCACAATCGTTGCCCTCGCCGCCGTTTTCGGGCTGCCTTGTCTGATGATTCTTTTGACGCGCAAGATAAAATTTTTCAAAATAGTTGGCGCGGTCGCACTGTGCTATGTGCTCGGCTTCGCGTTTTCGCTTTCAGGTCTCAACTATGACAAGGGGCTGGTCGAAACCGTAGCCTCCGTTCTGGTGTGCATAGCAATCCCCCTCGTGCTTTTCGGGTTTGAAATGAAATCCCTAAAAAGGCTCGCCAAAAAGACTGCTCTTTCCTTCGGGCTGGTTTGCGTCAGCGCCGTTATTGTTGCGACGACGGCGTTTCTGATAACAAAAAGCTTTCTTCCCGACGCGGCGGAGCTCACGGCAATGAGCATCGGACTTTACATCGGCGGCACGCCCAACTTGCTTGCAATCGGCAGCGCGCTGCTCGGTTCGGGACATGAAGCGATTGTGCTCGCAAACACGGCGGACCTTTTTGTCGGCGGGCTTTATTTCCTTTTTCTGCTGACTGCGGCAAAACCCGTTTATTCATTCGTGCTGGACGGGAAAAAACGCAAAAACCAGAAATCCGAAGCCGGAAACGCCGCGGAAGAAGCGGATTTCCCGAAAGAAAACACCGCATCTGAGGAAAGCTCTCAGGAAGACAAGCAGCTGCTTTCCGTAACAAACGAATATGATTTTTCGGTTGTGGAACGCAGCAAAAAAAGCGTGTGGAGACTCGTCGGCGTCATCGGTCTGGCAATAGCTTGTTTCGGCGCGGGCGTGGGACTGGAGCTTATCATAAACGGAAATTTATCGGGCAGCCTGTTTATTTTAATAACCGTATCGATTCTCGGAATAGCCTTTTCCTTTGTCAGACCCGTCAGGGAAACCAAAGGCTCCTATCAGGTAGGTCAGTATCTCATTCTCAGCTTTTCGATCGCGCTGAGCATGAGCATGGATATGAGCAAGCTGGTAAGCGCCCTGCTCCCGACAATGCTTTTGTTCGCCTGTCTGCAAATAAGCGGCATACTTCTTCACCTCGTGTTGTGCAAAATCTTCAGGATAGATTCCGACACCGCGCTCATAACAAGCACGGCGGGCGTTTACGGTCCTCCGTTCATAACTCCCGTAGCAAACGCCGCAAAACGAAACGATTTGATAGCGCCGGGCATAATCTGCGCAACCTTCGGACTTGCGATCGGCAATTTTATCGGCATCGGCGTGGGACAGCTGTTTTTGCTGATGTAAATTTTCGGACGATATACTTCTGCCCGCGCACGAGGCGCGGGCGGTTTTCTTTTTGTATTTTTCAGCCTCTTGTATTTTCCGGTCTCAAGGCGTGAATTAAGTTTGTTTTTGCCATACGGCATACAGCCGCGTAACGCCCTGCTCTGCAAGACGGGAAACGTCGCCGTCGGGATAATCTCCGTCACAATCAAAGGTATTAAATCCACGCCCCCTAAATACATTTGCGCAGAAAAGCTCGCATATCTATAAAAATAGCTCTGTCGGGGATAGCGCCGTACAGCAAATCCACACAGTTTTTTTGATTACAAACCTTTCTATCCTTTGAAAGCCGTCGGGCAGCTTAAGCCTGTTAGCCGCAAACGGGGAAACGCGTATTTTTATATGAATAAAGCGCGGAGGGCAATTCTATGTCCGTCAGTCCGGTCTTTCCGCAAAACGCGTAAGCCCGCATATGCCCCGACTGTATCTCGCTTGGCTGAACGCATGAAACGGCTCCGCGCAAAGAATTACGTTTCAATGCGGAGCAACGGGACGAAACCTCATAAAACAATTGAGCCAGCCGCCCTCTCCCGGATAAATGGGCTTGTGCGTGACGACGCACCTGCCGTCCCAATTGTCGTAGATACTCAAATCAACGTCATCGGCAAAATCAGCAATAATACCGGGCAGAATATTCGTCTCGAAATAAGCCGTGCCGTAAGCCGCAAAAAAGTCCTGAGCCGACGAGCAATCCAAGGCATATTTGAAGTCGTTGTAAAAATAAACGGGGAATCCGGGCTGCTCACGCTGTCTGAATTCCATCAACGGATAAAGCCACTCGTCCAGATAATCGACACCTCTCCAAGACGTGCCGATTGCAAGCATCTTATCGTTATCCGTTGCCGCGCGGAAAGAATCCGTTTGTTCGATGGAAATATATTCGCATGTAAGCACGTTGAAATAATTACTGCCGCCGATGTGGCAGAATATTTTTATTCCGTTGTCTATAGTCGTCTGCAAAAAATTCATCCGCGCGCCTTCGTATTGAAAATAATAAAAAAAGTAACTCAAAATATGATAATCAAAAGTATCGTAGGCATAAAAATCGTTGGCTAAAGCCCTGCCATACCAATCGTTTACATAATTCGGAAAGCCGTAACTCAGAATTTCATTCCACAAAAAACTGCCGTCAAGCAGAAACGTAGTATTTCTCACAGCATCGTCATACTCGTGCAAATAAAATACTGTATCCATGAACACGCTGAATATATCCAGGTTTATATGTATGTCCACATATTCCAGAAATTTGTTGTCGTCCGTTGACCAATAGTTGGACTGCGTCATATCCAGCATCTTGACTTCCTCAACGCCGTTGATAAGCATGATTTTGCAATCGTCGTTTTTCAGCTCGCTGCATATACAAAAAAGCAAACCGTAATAATCGCGCGACATGCTTCTCAGCTCTATGATGACCAGCGAGCCTTGCTCCACATCGCCGAACACGCCTGTGCTGTACATATATTCCAGGCTGTCCGTTCCCTCCCGCTGTATCTGTTCAAAGTGAATATTTCCCGCGTTCTGCAAGCCGAGCAAAACGCCGTTGTAAAATTGACTCGCATTGTGAAAATCGCTGAAATAATACAGATTGTCATACGCCGCAGTCGGCGTATCTTCGGAAGTGCGAGCTTCCTGCGCAAGCGCGACGGGCGCCAGGCAAAAAAACGCCAGACAAAAAACAAGCGCCCAAGCCGCAATTCCCGTTTTCTCAAAACTTTTTCTCATAATAAATTCTCCTTTAAATTTCTCTTTGTATTTTCATCCCGTGAAGGGCATGAATTCAAGCCTCTTTCTTCCAGACGGCGTAAAGTCTTTCCGCCCCAGTCAGTTTAGCTTCGCCGCACTGCTCCTCTGTCAAGGACGCGGCAAAGCGAAACGTCTTTTCGCGCAGATAGAGTTCATCAAACCCTAAACCAAACGGCACAAAATTTATCGCTTTCTCAAACGCCGGAAATTCGGGTTCTCCTCCCTGCGCGGTTGCCCAGCCCTCGAATACGTATCCTTCGCGCGCGTGCATCAGAAAACCGCTGCCGCTCAGTTCTGTCAGATTCAGGTTCGGCAAGCCGTTTCCGCTGAAAGCATTGGGAGCG
This sequence comes from uncultured Subdoligranulum sp., assembly GCA_900551395.1. Lineage (GTDB taxonomy): Bacteria > Bacillota > Clostridia > Christensenellales > CAG-314 > CAG-314. The sequence continues at coordinate 7,333 of URVX01000026.1, forward strand.
GACACGACAAAGGGCAAGCCGTCGTCATCGAAATCCAGCCCGCAGTCCCACACAACAACCGCGTCTAAAAAATATCCCCATCCCGACGGTCTTGACGCATATGAGGTGTATATCGTATAATTTTTTGCCACTCCAAACACTTCGACGCTGTCCGGGACAACCAGAACTACGGGACAGGCTCTTGTAGGAAAACCAATTCCATTAAATCTTCCCATCGAATAACAAGAAAATGCATTAGCTCCTATCGACGTCACGCCGTCGGGTATGCGTATATTAAACAGCCCCAAGCAGTTTCCAAACGCCATGTTGCCTATTTCTTTAAGACCGCGAGGGAGCTTAAGCTCTGACAGACCCATGCACTTCGAGAACGCGTATTCGCCTATCCTTTCCAGGCCGTCGGGAAATATTATGTCCTTCAGTCCCGTCCTGCCAAAAAACGCGCCGTCCCCTATTGTTTTCACTCCGTCGGGGATTTTTCCGTCCGTTCCTCCCAGCACAAGCGTTTCTCCCGTTTTCGTAAGCAAAAATTTCCCGTCGTTTACGCTTTTGAAATAAGCATTTTCTTCGGATACCGTTATCCTTTCCAATTCGGCACACAGCTCGAAGGCTTCGCCGCTTATGCTTTCAAGACCTGCTCCCAACGAAACCGCTTTGAGGCGGGTGCAGCCGAAAAACAGAAGATCCGGCAGCGTCGTCACGCCGTCGGGTATTATTATCTCCCTCAGCGCGGCGCAGGACGAAAAAGCGCTCCTGCCTATGCTTGTAAGACTCTGCGGCAGAGAAACCTCCGTCAGGCAGTCGTTGTTACTAAACGCGCTGTTTTCTATCGAGGTCACCCCTTCGGGCAGAACGATTTGTTCAAGCCCCGCTCCTCTAAACGCGCCAACTCCTATGTGCTCGGTGTAAGCGGGGATGACGCTCGCCCTGCAGCCCAAGACAAGGGTGTTGTCTCCTTTGCGCATGATGCAATTTCCCTCGCTCTTGAAAACCTCGTTGCCCTCGGCGACCTCTATGCTCTCAAGCAAAGGACAGTCGTAAAATGCCGGACTTCCGTAATCTTCTGAAATTTTCCGCAATGTAGAAGGCAGGCTTATGCTTTTGAGACTTCTGCAGTTTGAAAACGCGCCTTTTATTTCCGTCACCCCTTCGGGCAGTACGAGCGTTTCAACTGCAGCGCCCCGAAATGAACCATTACTTATTTTTTTTAGACTCGCCGACCAGCGCACCCGCGCGAGTTTTGCACAGTCGGAAAAAGCGTTTACGTATTCCACCGTGTCGGGCAGTATCACTCCCTTAAGCTCGCCGCAGCCGGAAAAGCCTGTCACTCCCATTACTGCTTTGTCTTTGAAAAACGCGGGGATTATGAGCTTTCCCCTGACCTTGCTCTTGTCGATTTCCGTCGCTTCCCAGCCCCTTCCGTCCTCCGTAGGCAAAAATCCGAACCAGTCGGGACGCTCCTGCTCTATCGTCATTTCCTCCGACCACTCGGAATCCCGCACATTGGCTTTTTCGCTGTTTGAGGCGACCTTTATTTTGTAGGTTTTGTAGCTGTCCAGAATCTCAAACACGTCCAGACTGTTGGTTTTGACGAAGTATTCCTCTCCGTCTATATCCACCGTGTAGCTCTCCGCTCCCTCCACCGCGTCCCACTCCAGCACGTCCGTCGCAGTCAACTCCAGCCCGGTCGGCGCCTTAAGCTCCGTCTTCCGCTCGCACCCCACGCTCAACGCCGCCGCACACGCCAGCAACAATGCAAAAAATATTGTGACCGTCACTACTCTCTTTGATTTTTTCATTTATTCTTTCCCCCTTGATTTATCTCACGATTTTTCTTTTGTTCGGTGAATTTCATTGTGCTTCTTTTGCTTTGAATTGCTTTTTTGTCCACAGCGGGATTGATGCAATTTTTCTTTCGTTTAAGAGAAACAGAATAAAAAAACGCAGGCAAAAGCCTGCGTGCCCACATGAAAATAATTAAATAAATTAAAACCTATAAACATCGCCAATCCCCCGAAAGCGTTAATACTGTGTAAATTTTATCAAATACTTTTTAAGTTGTCAATTTTTTAAACACCAGAATTTTAAATTTCGGCGCATCGTTTCCGCTGTTCGGCAATTTTGATTTTTTCCGCAAAATCCGACATGACTTTATGCTCGTTAAATTCAGTGTCGGCTGCGCAACGTAAAATCCGGTTACGCTTATGTATAATTGAGCCTCTTTTCGCGCACTTGAAGTGCCGCGCCAACCTCCTGCTGATAAGTAGCGGCAAAGACTCTTTTCACACACGCTTTTTGCTAGGCGTGCCGGACCTCGAAATCAAACCCAGCGTTTTTGCAGTGAATTTACAAAGTCAAAGCAACAAAAAACCGAAGCGCAATGCAGCCGCCCCATAGGCACAGATTGCATCCGAATTGAACCCCTATAAACAAAAAAACCGTGTCGAACCCCTTGGGGTTCAACGCGGTTCCGCTTGGCGGAGAAGATGGGATTTGAACCCATGCATCACGTTTATATGCGATCTACTCCCTTAGCAGGGGAGCCCCTTCAGCCACTTGGGTACTTCTCCACAGCTCAGCCGAGACCGACTCGGCTTGATTATGATATCATAAACCGCCGAAATAGTCAAAG
>URVX01000027.1 GCA_900551395.1 uncultured Subdoligranulum sp.
GTCCGCAGTCCGGTCAAACCTCGTTTCTTTTGCACGGCGCGACAGGAAGCGGAAAGACAGAAGTGTATCTCTGCGCCATTGAACACGCGCTGGAAAAGGGACAGGGAGCTATCGCGCTTGTGCCGGAGATTTCGCTTACGCCAAACGTAATGCGTCTTTTCAGAAACCGCTTCAAGGACAAGGTCGCGCTTTTGCACAGCGGCTTGTCTGCGGGAGAGCGTTTTGACGAGTGGCTGCGGTTGAAAACGGGCGAGGCAAAAATAGCCGTAGGCGCGCGCAGCGCCATTTTCGCGCCGTTGGCAAATCTCGGCGTGATAATCATTGACGAGGAGCACGACGGCAGTTATTTTTCCGAATCGAATCCCAGATACGACACGCAGGAGGTTGCCGAGTTCAGGCGGGGCTACAACGACTGCGCGTTGGTGCTGGGGAGCGCCACGCCGTCGCTTAAAACTTATTACAACGCTTCCTGCGGCAAAATAAATTTAATAGAACTGAAAAACAGGATAAACAACCGTCCGCTGCCCGAGGTTGAAATCGTAGACATGGCGGCGGAAAAAAGAGCGGGAAACAAGGAGCTGTTTTCAAGACAGCTCAAGGAGGAGCTCAAACGGACGGTTGAGGAGGGACACCAGGCGATTTTGTTTCTCAACCGCAGGGGCTACAGCTCGTTTGTCATGTGCTCAAAATGCGGTTATGTTGCGAAGTGCCCCAACTGCGACGTGAGCCTGACTTATCACAGAGACGAGGACGTGCTCAAGTGTCACTACTGCGGCAAAATGTTCAGGCTTTTCAAAACCTGTCCCGCCTGCAAAAGCACGTTTATCAGGCAGGGACGCGTGGGCGACCAGCAGGTGGTGGAGTATATACGCGGCTTTTTGCCCGACGCAAAGGTGCTGCGCATGGACGCGGACACCACGCAGGGAAAGGACAGTCACAGGAAAATTCTGGAGGCTTTCGGCAACGGCGAAGCGCAGATTCTCGTGGGTACGCAGATGATTGCAAAGGGACACGATTTTCCGCGCGTGACGTTGGTGGGGATTCTCGAAGGCGACCAAAGTCTGTATTACTCCGACTATATGGCGGCGGAAAAGACCTTTCAGCTGCTCACTCAGGTGGCGGGCAGAAGCGGAAGGGACTCCGCGGCAGGCAAAGTCGTTTTGCAGACGTACAATCCGAGACATTATTGCCTGCGTCTTGCGGCAAGTCAGGATTACATAAGCTTTTTTAAGCGTGAAATAGGCTTGAGAGAAGCTGCCGGCTTTCCTCCCTTTGCTCAGATGGTTAGAATTTTGTATACGGACGAGGACGGCGAAAAGTGCATACGGCTTTTGAACCGTCATTTCAGCGAAATAGAGCGCTTGAAAAACGAGTTCGGCGAAAGCTTTCTGTTTTTGCAGAAAATGCGCTGCCCCGTTAAAAGAATAGACAAAAAATACAGATTTCAGATTCTCATGAGACTGTCCGCCGACAAAGCGGATGAAATCATGCGCAGGGTTTACGAAATCTGCGACAAAAACGAAGAAAAGGTTACGGTTTTTGCGGAGGTCAATCCGCAGAACATGAGTTGAGTCAAGGTGATTTTATGGCATTGAGAAAGATTTTGATGGAAGGCGACCCGCTGCTCAGAAAAAAATGCAGAACGGTGGAAAAGTTCGACGAGAGACTTGCCACTCTGTTCGACGATTTGAGGGAAACCTTGTCCGCCGTAGAGGGCTTGGGGCTTGCGGCGCCGCAGGTGGGCGTTTTGAAGCGCGCCGCGCTTATTGTATACGACGACAAAGCTTTTGAAATCGTCAATCCCGAAATTCTTGAAACGCGAGGAGAGTGCGTGGACGACGAGGGATGTCTGAGCGTGGGAGACAGGCGCGGGCTGGTGCGCCGTCCGCAGTATATAAAATTAAAATACTTCGACAGAAACGGAAATGAAATGCTGCTCGAAGCGGAGGACTATTTCGCAAGGGTGTTTTTTCATGAAATCGACCACCTGGACGGAATTCTTTTTACGGACAAGCTGGAGGAGCCTGAAGCCGAGCACACTCAGTCCGCAAGAAAGAGCAAAAGGAGCAAAAGCGATTGATGAAAGTTGCGTTTTTCGGCACTCCGGATTTTGCCGTAAGCTCCTTGAGAATGCTTCTCGATACGGGCAGAGACGTTGTTGCCGTAGTGTGCCAGCCGGACAAGGCGGGCAATCGCGGCAAAGTCAAATGCTGCCCCGTCAAGAGCTTCGCGGAGGAAAAAGGCTTGAGGGTGCTGCAGTTTGACAGCGTCAGCCGCGAGGGCACGGATATTTTGCGTTCTCTTAAGCCCGACGTTATCGTAACGTGCGCTTTCGGGCAAATGCTTAGCGAGGAGATATTGAAGCTCGCGCCGCACGGCGTGATAAACGTGCACGGTTCGCTGCTGCCCGCTTACAGAGGGGCTTCGCCCGTGCAGAGCGCGTTGATAAACGGCGAAAAAACGACGGGCGTGACCATTATGCGCACCGTCAAAAGGATGGACGCGGGAGACGTGCTTTTGCGCGAGGAGGTCGAAATAGGGGAGGACGAAAATTTTGGTCAGCTTTTTCAAAGGCTGTCGGAGGTAGGGGCGCGCGTTTTGGACAAGGCGCTCACGCTTTTGGAAAACGGACGCGCGGTATTTGTCCCGCAGGACGAAAGCAAGGCTACCTACTGCAAAAAAATAACCAAAGAGACTGAAAAAATAGATTTTTCCAAATCCGCATCCGAAATCCGCAATTTAATACGAGGCTTGAGTCCCTCGCCCGGCGCTTACGCGTTGTTAAAAGGACAAAGACTCAAAATACTTGCCGCAAAAATTCGCGGCGACATGGAAACGGACGGACGATACGGCGCGATTTCGCAGCGCGACGGAGCCGTATTCGTCAGATGCGGCGACGGAGCCGTTTTGGAGCTGATTGAGGTTCAGCCCGAAAACGGCAAAAAAATGGATATAAAAAGCTTCTGCAACGGCCGCAGAACAGACGGGTGTGTGTTTGAATGAAGGAAGCATTTCTGACGGCTTACAGGTGTCTCGACTCCGTTTTCAGAAAAAGGGCGTTTTCGGGAAAGGAGCTCAACGACGCGCTTAAAAATTGCGCCGAAAAAGACAGACCTCTTGTCACCAAGCTGTTTTACGGAACGCTTGACCTTAGCATAAAGTACGATTATGTTCTGTCGCTTTATGCAAAAAAAATTAAGCCTTCGGTAGCGACGGCGCTCAAAATGGGACTTTGCGCCTTTGAAACGCTGAATATTCCGCAGGCTGCGGCGGTCAACGAAACCGTCGCATTGACAAAAAATCTGGGAAAGGGCGGAGCGTCGGGCTTTGTAAACGCGGTCATGCGGCGTGCCGTCGACGACCTGAGCGAGGGAAGAATAAATTTCGGCAGCGACGGGCTCGAAGCGGCGGCGCTGAAAAACGGCTTTCCGCTGTGGGCAGCGCGTTTGATTGAAAAGGATTTCGGCTCGGAAACTGCAAAAAAATTCGTTTCACATAGAGACGAGGAGAGTCTGGGACACGTAAGGTACAATCCTTTCCGTACAAGTATACGAGCTTTTGAAGATTTGCTGGAAAGCAAAGGAATTTGCTTTAAGCGCGGACCGTTTCAAGGCGGCTATTACGTCAAGGGCAGGTTGAGGGGCGTGCCTGACGATTTGTATACCTTTCAGAGTGTGGGGTCGATGGCTGTCGCTTTTGCGTGCGCGGCAACAAATGCTGAAAAATTTCTCGATTTGTGCGCCGCGCCGGGAGGGAAGTCGGTTTTGTTTGCTCAGCTTAGACCGCGGTCGGAAGTGGTTTCCTGCGACGTTTTGCCGCACAGGGTGGAATTGATAAAAAAATACGCCGACCGAATGGGTACGGAAAACGTATCGGCTTTGCAAAACGACGCTGCCTTGTTCAATCCGCGATTTGAAAACGCTTTTGACTGCGTTTTGTGCGACGTGCCGTGCAGCGGCTTCGGAGTTCTTTCTTCCAAGCCGGACATAAAGCTGTTTAAAAAAGAGAGTGATTTGGACGAGCTGAGCGCGCTGCAGGGCGGAATACTGCGCACAGCGGCAAGATACGTCAAAACCGGCGGCTCTTTGATTTACTCCACGTGCACGGTGTTCAAAAAAGAAAACGACGACGCGGTGGGCAGATTTTTGCTTGAAAACAAAAATTTCGTTGCGGAAGAAATCAGACTTCCGTTTGAATTTTCAACCGAAAAAGAAAAATTCGTGCGATTTTTGCCGTTCAGAGACGGCATAGACGGCTTTTTTATCGCCCGCTTAAAAAGACTCGGTTAAATTTATGAAGGAATTGTTGGCAAATCTGAATGTAGGGGAAATACAGTCGGCTTTGAATTTGCCTGCTTTCAAGGCAAGGCAGATTTTCAGGTGGCTTGCCAAATGCTGCGATTTTTCCGAGATGAGCGACCAGCAAAAGTCGTTGAGGGAGGAGCTTTCAAGCAGATTCGACGCGCAGGGCGTCCGTATCGTCAAGAGACTTATTTCCAAGGACGGCACGGAAAAATTTCTTTTCGGCTTGAACGACGGCAGCTTGGTGGAAGGCGTTCTTATGAGCTACAAATACGGAAACACTCTCTGCGTTTCGACGCAGGTCGGGTGCCGTATGGGCTGCGCCTTTTGCGCAAGCACGCTGAACGGGCTTGTCAGAAATCTGTCCGCCGGCGAAATGTACGGCGAGGTTGCGGCTGTCAACCGCCTCAAGGGCGGAGGCTTGGGGGATGAGCGAGCCGTGACAAACGTGGTGCTTATGGGCAGCGGAGAGCCGTTGGACAACTATGAAAACGTCGTCGCCTTTCTGCGGCTGTTGAACTCACCCGACGGACTTAACATTTCTTACAGAAACATTTCTCTGTCGACCTGCGGGCTTGTTCCGCAGATGAAAAGGCTTGCCGACGAGGGACCCGCGATAAATCTTACCGTTTCGCTGCACTCTGCTTTTCAGCACAAGCGCGTGAAGCTTATGCCTGTCTCGAAAAAATATCCCTTGTTAGCCGTCGTCGAAGCGGCAAAATATTATTTTGAAAAAACAGGCAGACGCGTATATTTTGAATATACTCTCGTCGACGGCGTAAACGATACGGACGAGGACGCCGCCGATCTTGCGTCGCTTTTAAAGGGCTTTTCGGCGCATGTAAATCTTATCAGACTCAATCCCGTAAAAGAAAGGCGGCTTAAGGGCACGAGCGACGCCGCGGCGGCTTCTTTTGCAGCGCGATTGGAGAGCAGAGGACTCTCCGCGACCTTAAGACGCAGAATGGGTGCGGATATAAACGGCGCGTGCGGACAGCTCAGGCAGCGATATATGGAGGAAAACGGACTTGAAAACGGGTAAGGTCGTCAAAAGCGTCGGCGGAGTTTTCCACGTGTTTTCCGATGGGAAAAAGCTACGTTTGTTTTCCCGCAAAAAAATCAGGCTGTCAGACGAAGTGCTTGTGGGCGACAACGTGGTTTTCGACGAAAAGCAAAGGACGATAGAAAAAGTTTTGCCCCGAACCAACCGCCTGTCGAGACCGTCCGTCGCAAATGTGGACTGCGCGCTTGTGTTTGTCGCGCAAAGTCCCGAGCCCGACCTTCTGCTTGCGGACAAAATTCTGTTAAGCTGCTTCAAACAGGGAATTCAGCCGTTGATAGTTTTAAACAAACGGGATATTTCCGACGTGGATTTTTGCAGCCGCATAACGGAAAATTATGCCGCAGCCGCAACGGTTTTTTGCATAAGCGCGTTGACGGGCGACGGTGTGGAGGCTTTGAAAAGCAGTATTTCGGGAAAAACCGTCTGCTTTGCCGGGCAGTCGGCGGTGGGAAAAACGACTCTGCTCAATCTTCTGGCGGGGGAAAAAATGCCAACCGACGGCTTGTCGGAAAAAATTTCACGCGGTAAAAACACGACGAGACACAGCGAAATTTTCTGCGCGGGACAAAATTCCTTTTTGATTGATACACCCGGCTTTTCGCTGCTGGATACGGAGGATATCGAGGCGTATGAATTGACTCTGTATTATCCCGAATTTGCCGAGCCGGCAGAAAAATGCCGTTTCAATATGTGCACGCACACAGCCGAGCCTGACTGCGCAGTCAAAAGCGCGGTTCAAAAAGGGCTTTTGAACCGCGAAAGATATGAAAGATATCGCGTTATTTTCGACCTGCTGAAAAAGGCGGAAGAAAATCGCTTTTGAAAATACGGAGAAAAAAATGAAAACAGTTATTTCGCCATCTATACTTTCCGCAGATTTTGCCGATATGGGAAACGCGGTCAGACGGCTTGAGCAATGCGGCGCAGATTGGGTGCATTGCGACGTCATGGACGGAGTGTTTGTTCCCAATATCACCTTCGGACAAAAAATGGTTTCGGATATTTCGGCTCTGACCGACCTCGTGACCGACGTCCATCTCATGATAACCCGCCCCGAGAGATACGTAAAGGAGTTTGTGGAGTGCGGCGCAGACCTTGTGACTATTCACGCGGAGGCAACTGACGACGTGGCGGAAGCTCTCAGGTTGATAAGAAAAGAGGGTGCAAAGGCCGGGCTTGCCTTGAAACCGAACACTCCCTTGAGCGTCGCGGAGCCGTTTTTGGACATGATTGACATGCTTCTCGTTATGAGCGTGGAGCCGGGCTTTGGGGGGCAGAGCTTTATGCCGTGCGCATTGGACAAGCTGCGCGAGGCAAAAAGGCTTATCGGCGGCAGACAGATAAGATTGCAGGTGGACGGCGGCATTTCCGAAGCAAACGCGCGCTCCGTAGTGGAGGCGGGAGCAGACAGTCTTGTTGCGGGCAGCGCGGTGTTTAAAGCCCGCGACATGGCGGCAACCATAAAAAATTTGCGCTGCGAGTAGCAATTGCTTTACGCGCGGCATATAATGTAATAATTCCATAAAAGGGGGTTGTTATGAGAATTTGCTGTTTCAAATTGCCTAAGTTTCTTTGCCCGCTGTTCAGATTGTTATTCGGGAAAAAGGTCGTAAGATAACGAAAATCCGCATAAAACGAATTATTATATCAGACATAGTATTTTTAAAAACCAAAAAAAAACGGCTTCAAAAGCCGTTTTTTTGTTTTATTTTATTTTGTTTTGACTGTCAGGTCGTCGTTTTCCGCGTCTACGACAAGCGTGGCGTTGGGTTTTATTTCTACGCCGAGCATTGTGCGCGCGAGCAAAGTTTCCACCTTGCTTTGCAGATATCTTTTGAGAGGTCTCGCTCCGTAAACGGGGTCGTAGCCGTGCTCGATGATAAAATCTTTTGCGCGGTCTGTGACGGAGAGCTTGAGCTGTCTTTCCGAAAGGCGTTGTGACAGAGAGGAAATAAGAATATCGATTATTCCCGTTATGTTTTCCTTTGTCAGCGGCTTGTAGAAAATGATTTCGTCAAGCCTGTTCAAAAACTCCGGACGGAATTCGGTTTTGAGAAGCTTTTCCACCTCGACTCGCGCTTCTTCTTTGATTTCACCCGTCTTTACAACTATGCCCTCAAGAATATAAGAGGAGCCCAGATTGGAGGTAAGAATCAAAATAGTGTTTTTGAAGTCCACCGTGCGTCCCTGAGAGTCGGTAATTCTGCCGTCGTCGAGAACCTGAAGCAGAATATTGAATACGTCGGGGTGAGTCTTTTCTATTTCGTCGAACAGCACCACGGAGTAGGGCTTTCTTCTGACGGCTTCGGTCAACTGACCGCCTTCCTCGTAGCCTACATATCCCGGAGGCGCGCCGACGAGACGAGAAACGGAAAACTTTTCCATATATTCCGACATGTCTATTCTAATCAGGTTGTGCTCGTCGTCGAACAGACACTCCGCAAGCGCTTTGGCAAGCTCGGTTTTGCCTACGCCCGTAGGCCCTAAAAACATGAAGGAGCCGATAGGGCGGTTGGGGTCTGCAATTCCCGCGCGCGACCGCATAATTGCTTCGCTGACCTTTGTCACCGCTTCATCCTGACCTATGACTCGCTTGTGCAGTATGTCGTCAAGGTGGAGGATTTTTTCTCTTTCGCCTTCCATCAGCTTGGAAAGGGGGATCCCCGTCCAGCGGGATACGACCTTTGCTATTTCTTCATCCGTCACGGTGTCGCGCAGCAGAGTGGCGTGCTTGCTTTCGCTGTTTTGCTGAGCCTCTGAAAGTTTTTTGTTCAGTTCCGGCAGCTTGCTGTAACGAAGCTTGGCTGCCTGCTCATAATCCGCCCTGCGTTGAGCGGCTTCGATTTCGGCGTTTGTCTTTTCTATTTCCGCTTTGATGTCCGAAACGGCGTTTATGCTCTTTTTTTCGTTTTCCCATTGCGCCTTCATGGCGCGGAATTTTTCTCTCAGGTCGGCAAGCTCTTTCTGAATATCCGACAGTCTGTTTTGAGACAGCTCGTCCTTTTCCTTTTTGAGAGCCGTTTCCTCGATTTCCAGCTGCATGATTCGCCTTGAAATTTCATCCATTTCCTGGGGCATGGAGTCTATTTCCGTTCTTATCATTGCACACGCCTCGTCCACCAGATCGATTGCCTTGTCAGGAAGAAAACGGTCGGTTATATAGCGGTTGGATAGGGTGGCGGCAGCTATAAGCGCCTGGTCGTGAATAGTCACGCCGTGAAAGATTTCATAACGCTCTTTCAAGCCGCGCAGAATGGATACGGTGTCCTCCACGTTGGGCTCGTCGATCATAACGGGCTGAAAGCGCCGTTCCAGCGCCGCGTCCTTTTCAATATATTTGCGGTACTCGTCAAGCGTGGTCGCGCCTATGCAGTGCAGCTCTCCGCGCGCCAAAAGGGGCTTCAAGAGGTTGCCCGCGTCCATTGCCCCGTCGCTTTTGCCTGCGCCGACAATGGTGTGCAGCTCGTCGATAAACAGAATAATTCTGCCCTCGCTCTTCTTGATTTCGTTGAGCACTGCCTTCAAGCGCTCCTCGAACTCTCCGCGAAACTTCGCGCCGGCAATCAGCGAACCCATGTCCAGCGCGAAGATGGTCTTGTCCTTGAGCCCTTCGGGAACGTCGCCTCTGACTATGCGCAATGCCAGACCTTCCGCAATGGCGGTTTTGCCTACGCCCGGCTCGCCTATGAGCACGGGATTGTTTTTGGTTTTGCGGGAAAGTATTCTTATTACGTTTCTGATTTCTCCGTCCCGCCCGATAACGGGGTCCAGCTTGTTGGAGCGCGCGCGTTCCACAAGGTCGAAGCCGTACTTGTTGAGCGCGTCGTAGGTTGTTTCGGGGTTGTCGCTTGTTATTCTGTCCGTTTTCACTTTTTTAAGCTCCTTTAAAAACGCCTCTTTGGTGACGCCGTGCGCGCGCAGCATGTCCTTCAAGGCGCCGTCGGCATAATCGAAAATGCACAGCATTATGTGCTCTACGGAGACGTAATCATCCTTCATGCCCGCCGCAAGCTTTTCGGCGGCAGTTAGAATTTTGTCTGTCAGAGGGCTTACGTAAACCTTGTCCGGCTCTCTGCCGCTGCCCGAAACCGCGGGCAGCTTTCTTATTATCGTGTCCGTTTCGGCAAGCAGCGCGTCGGGATTTTTGCCCATTTTGCGGAAAAGGCTGTTTACCAATCCGTCGTCGCTGTCAAGCAGGGCATAAAAAAGGTGCTCGGGCAGGATTTGTATGTTCTGATTTTCTATTGCTATATTTTGAGCGGCTTGGATTGCCTCCAAAGCCCTTTGAGTGAGTTTTTGCGCGTTCATAATTTACCTCCTTTAAATAAGACGTCGACCGCTGTTGAGATAGGCGAGATAGTCGTTTTCCGCGCCGTCGCCGACCGAGGGAACGGTAAGCGCTTCCAGCGCGCGCATGTCCGCGAACGCGCCGCATTCCACCGCGGTGTCCGCGCTGCGGACGCCGACTTCTTTCAGATTTTTGTTGTTTGCGAACGCGCCTTCCGCGACCGAA
>URVX01000028.1 GCA_900551395.1 uncultured Subdoligranulum sp.
CCAATTCACAAGCCAGCCCGAATATTGGGACAAGCTGGACAAGCTTGTGGGGAGTGAACCCAGCACGCTGCGCATAGTGTTTCCCGAAGCTTATCTTTCCAAAGACAACGCGCCTATAATCGAGCGCATAAACAAGACAATGCGCGAATATCTCGACAGGGGCGTGCTTTGCGACGCGGGGCAGTGCATGGTGCTTGTGGAGCGCAGCACCGAGTACGCGAAGCGTCGTCTGGGGCTTGTGCTTGCCGTAGACCTTGAGGCATACAGCTTCAAAAGAGAGGACAAGGCGCTTATCCGCGCAACGGAGGGCACCGTCGTCGAGCGTATACCTCCGAGAGTGAAGATAAGGGAAAATGCTCCTGTGGAGCTTCCCCACATAATGCTGCTTATCGACGACAGAGAGCAGCATATTATTGAAAATCTCTATGCGGACAGAGACAAGCTTCCCAAATTGTATGATTTCGACCTGAATATGTCCGGCGGTCACGTGACGGGCTATCGCGTGGACGACACAAAGCCTGTTATCAAGGCGCTCGACAAGCTCAAAAGCCGCGGTTATCTCAAGAGACTTTACGGCACCGCAAAGGAAGCCATGCAGTTTGCGGTAGGCGACGGAAATCACTCGCTTGCCACTGCCAAAGCCTGCTGGGACAATCTCAAAAAGACGCTTTCCCCGCGCGAAAGAAAAAATCATCCCGCAAGATATGCCCTCGTAGAGGTAATGAACCTGCACGACGAGGGGCTTAAATTCGAGCCTATCCACAGGGTAGTTTTCAACGTCGAAGCCGATTTTGCGGCAGGCTTTGAAAAAATCTGCGGAGGAGAAGCCGATTGCTTACTTTATACGACTGCGGACGGCGACAAAGCGATAAAGCTGCCCAAAAACGCCGCCGTTGCTGTGGGTAGGGTTCAGGACTACATCGACGGTTACATAAAAACGCATCCTCAGGCAAAGGTGGATTACGTTCACGGCTACAACGATTTGAAACAGATTGTGGACGGAAGCAAAAACAGCGTGGGCATCACGCTGCCTCCGCTGGACAAAAACGACCTTTTCGATTATGTGTTGAAAGTAGGAGCTTTCCCCAGAAAAACCTTCAGCATGGGCGAAGCTACGGAAAAGCGTTATTACATAGAAAGCAAGAGGATAAAATAATTCAAGCATATTTTTTCGGACAGCCGACGGCTGTCCGTTTTATTTTTCGGTTAAGTATTGACAACTTCAAGCAAGTGTAATATACTGCTTACAGTATCGTAAGATACAATAAAAAAAGGAGAGACAAAAATGAAAAGAATCAGAGTTGTACAGTACGGCTGCGGAAAAATGTCTAAGTACATTTTGCGCTATCTGCATGCTAAGGGCGCCGAAATAGTAGGCGCTATCGATGTCAATCCCGACGTTGTGGGTATGGACGTAGGCGATTTTGCCGAGCTTGGAGTAAAGACGGGCGTCCTCATTTCCAAAGACGCCGACGCCGTTCTGGATTCCTGTGACGCCGACGTCGCCATAGTCACGCTGTTCAGCTTCGTCGGTGATATTTACGAACACGTTGAGCGCTGCGTGAGACGCGGTATCAACGTCATCACAACCTGCGAGGAAGCGATTTATCCTTGGACGACGGCAGCGGCTCTCACTAACAAGCTCGACGTTCTCGCAAAAGAATATAACTGCACGGTAACCGGCAGCGGAATGCAGGATATTTTCTGGATCAATATGGTTGCTCTTGCAGCGGCGGGCTGTCACAACATAACCAAAATCAAGGGCGCATACAGCTACAACGTAGAGGATTACGGGCTGGCGCTTGCCAAAGCGCACGGCTGCGACCTGACAAAGGAGCAGTTTGAAAAGGAATTGGCTCATCCGACAGAGGTTGTTCCTTCGTATGCGTGGAACGCGGCGGAAGCTATCTGCAACAAGCTCGGACTGACAATCAAATCGATAAAACAGGAAAACGTGCCGTACATTATAGACAAAAATCTTTACAGCGAAACTCTCGGCAAGGAAATCAAAGCGGGACGCTGCATAGGTATGTCCGCCGTCGTGACCATAGAGACCTATCAGGGCATAACGATAGAAGAGGAGACCATTGGCAAAGTTTACGGACCCGACGACGGCGATATGTGCGATTGGTGGATAAAGGGCGAGCCGGACGTCGAGTATCATGTAGTCAAGCCGGCTACCGTCGAACATACCTGCGCAACGATAGTCAACAGAATTCCTTCGCTTCTAAACGCTCCCGCAGGATATGTGACAGCCGACGAGCTTGAAGAAATTCATTATCTGACAAATCCTCTGCATTATGAGCTTTGATAAAAAACCACGCCGTAGGGGCGCATTTCATAGGGAAAAAATAAATTTTAACGGGAATGCTCACTGAAAGCAAGTCAAAGAAAAACAGAATTTGAAATCATTCAAGTCCTGTTTTTATCATATCTCAAATCGGTATCCTTTGCCCAAAACATTGACTTTGGGAAGTGCGATGATATTAAAAATAAATCTGCAACCGGATAGTATAATGCGAAAAGCATTCGTTGACACATCATTAAGTCTTTGAAGATATGTATGCGGGTGCTTTTTTGGGAAGGTTCTCTGTGGGAAAATTATCGAATTATTTTTTCAAAACTTGAAATCGCTTTATGGGTGCTTCTGTTAATAGTAATATCTTTTTCCGTATTTGATCATACAAATATTTGACACTTTAGCCTCGCTTTTTGGGGGTACTTCTTTAAATAATCAATGCAAAAGGAAATTCGTTGGGACAAGTATTAATGATAATTTTCAGTTTAGTATATTTGAAAAATCATTTCATGCTCCTTTGCCTATTATGGTGAAATGGAAACCTATCTTGGGATGACGATACCTATGTAGGTTATTGTTTTGATCTCTTAGCTGAAAAATCCCAACAAAGGAAACAAATCGGATGTTAATCTAAATAAGCTAAGCCGTCAAGAATATGCTTTGATGTGTTTGCGACCCTTATTATTACAATGCAATATACACACTAAATTATAAAGATTTTATTCAATTCATATATTATTTGCCATCTCACTTGTTCTTCAAACAAAATTTGAAAAATACAACGTTACTTAAGGCAATTTATATAAGAAAAAGAAAATCAAACAGCAACTTTACTTCAACTATGTGGGACAACTTACCATTCCACGCAAGACAAAAGAGGAGCGGCATAGCGTTTCCGCTATACCGCTACTTTCGCCGTATTTTTTGTTTTTCGTTTTAATATACTCCAAACCCTATTGCTCCGCGAGTTACATTTCCCATGGAAGACCCCGTAACGGTAATATTTACTGATATCGGTGTTGAAGTATTGATAGGAACATACAAAATCAAAACGTTACTTTTCAATCCATCAGATTTTACCGTCCCCAAATATTGAGTACCCGCTTTTGCAGTCATTTGTATTGGCAACAACTGAGCCATATTGTTGCTATCCATATCGGTATATCGCTCGGTAGACATCCAGAAAAGACAAATTTTCAATGTCTTGCCTAAATGTTGCTCATATGGTATAAAGTGTTTATAACTCAAACTCACATCTCCCGTTTTGTCAATCCAGAAAGCATCACTTCGATTAAAATAATCCAAAAAGTTTTTCAAGTCCAACATGCCCGCTCCTGCTTTTGCATCCAATCCAAACTGATTTTTGGCAAAATCGTCAATTTGCCTGTCATTTGCCGAAGCATAGAGGTTAGGAATCAATCTTTCCACGTAAAGCTTGTAACGCGAATCAATCCCGAGTTGCATAGCAATTGCTCCCGTTATCATAGGCGCAGCAAAACTGGTACCCTTAAAACTATGAAACGGATCTTTATCCTGCGGTAAATGCGGTGCGCCGTTTGCCACCAAATTGGGTTTGCATCCCGAATGCACTGCACTACCGTAGTTGGAATAGTCAGCGATTTCGTCCCCTTGTGCGTCGGTTGCGCCAACGGCAATCACATTTGCCGCGTTGGCGGGACAACTCACACGCTTGCCCTTGTCATTACCCGCAGCAACAACAAAGACAATTAGATTGTCTAACGAAGTCTGATTGAAATAATTTTCCTCCCAACAATATTCACCGTTTTTTTGCAAACCGAAACTACAATTTATTACGCTAACGTTGTTTTCAATCATAAAATTAACAGGATCTTGAATATCTCCTATAACGTCCGTCATCGAAAATCCGGTATACAGATTTATTTTAGGCGCCATGTTTCCGACAACTCTTGCTACTTTGAGCGCGTGATCACCAATTTGCAGTCGGTTGCCGTAACTATTATAAATTTCCTTATGCGCCTCGACGTACATATCGGGAAAATCTTTTTTCAAATCTTCCGGCGCTATATAGCCTCCCAAACCGTTTTCCATGTACAAGGCTTCAATAATACCGACATTGACACCTTTTCCGGAAAAATAATCGTTGCCTCCGACGCCGCTCACATATTCTCCGTTGATTGTAGGCAGAGTTTCCTTTTCCCAAGAACCGAACCAGTTTGCCGGCTTTATTATTTCCTCATGTTTGTCTATATATATCGCTTTAACAAAATCGCTTTTCGCCATTTTATTTAACATTCGCTGAGGAAAGGCTTCTTCTTGCAAAAGTTCTTTGTTCACCGAAAGTATATGACTGTATCCCGCCTCTGAGACCAAAGCGCTATCCAATCCCGTATCGCGCAAAAACTCATCGCGTTTTTCTCGATAGAAATCTTTACATCTCGCTCGGATTTGAGTCAGGTAATCGTCAGCGTCTTCTTTGGATATAAAATCTCTGTTTTTAAGGAAATTTATGTATTCGTCACTGTTGCTGAACACATCAGCAATCTCTATGTTTTATTAGTGGTTGAATCTTCCGCGAGACGGCGTAACGTTCCGCCGTATGATTGAAGGTATTGCTCAATGCCGCAACCGAATATAAATTTGTCTTTGACTCTGTCAACGCTTTTTGCGTTTGATATAGGATAAAAAACCGATGTCCATGCAATTATCAAAAATACCAAAACACTCTTCAATTTCATTTGTGGCTTCATGTTATTTCTCCTTTTTTATTTTAAATTACCTTAATACTGCCTATGAGGTTGCTTTTATTGTGCTTTTGAATTTTTAGCACTTTCTCGTACATATCGGTACGCCCGTGCCAGACAAAATAGCTGTTTCCATATGTTGTGATTAGGAACTGACCTTCCAATTCCAGATACTCCAACGCCATAGCGTTAACTACAAAATCATCGACACCGCTTTCTTTCAATTCTCTTAATTTTTGCAAAAAAGCATATTCTTCGGGAATATAGTCGCTTTCCTTCCAATGTTTGGCATAGTTCATATCCAAATGCCATGACCATATAATGCATGTTTCTGCATGTCGTTGCGCATAATCCAAATATTCTCCTAAGTTGAGTTGTTCTTCGTTATTTCCCAAATAAAAATCAATGCTATTGTTGAACGGTGCGTTACGCCATTCATAGCGCCAGCTGATGCTTTCAGCCGCGTCCTGTGCGTTTCCCTTACGCAAGTTTTGGTTGACAATTTTCTCTATACTTTTCTTTAAATATGGCTGCTCCGGCTGCACGGAGTTGTCATCTGCAGACGTACTCCAATCAAAACTCACGCGTTTGACTAAAGCGCTCTCACTCTTTTCCAAAAAAAGTTGCCATTCTTCCCAAATATCAAAATAAGTCCCTTCCGTCATACTTTTGCAATAATTTTTGTATAAGATTCCTTCTTCGCTGTCGCATAGCACTATGCCGGAAAGTCCGAGATGCCTGATAGCCGCACGAACAAATACGTCCGCCTTTTCCGCCTGTGGGGAGACATCTAACAACTCTTTCGTTTTCTTTACAAAAGCCGTCAAATCCGCATCGTCGAAACTTTTGTTTAAGATATCAGTATCTAACTCTATCTTGACGGAATAAATCTTTTCTATCCACGCTGCTGCCTTTTCTCTCATTTTGACCTTGCGGGAATTTTGTTTGAGATATTCTTCCAACGTTCCGTCAGTATTGTCGCTGCCCATATTGAAAGTGACTTTGTCTGAGTAGTCCCAATGTCCTTCATTAAAAGCAACGATTTCCACACGATTATCGCATCCAGCCAATAGGGATATGCTACTCAATATAAAAACTATTGCAAAAATATAAAATATTGTTTTTTTCATGACAATTCTTTTTCCTTGTGATTATAAGATTACAAATAAATATAATGTTTTGTCAATATAAATTTAGAATATTATATAAAATTCTTAATAAAAATGTTGAGGCTCAGAAAAATATGTCGAATTCAGACAAAATACGAGTTTTTACTTCAAATAATCGTCACAAAAAACGGCTTCGGCTGTCCGTTTTTTTCGGTAAAATTTTGAAAACTTCAAGCAAACGTAAAAATTGCTTCAGGTATCGTAAGACGCAAAATATTTTACTCTCGATTGAAATTATATCGTATTTGTGATGCGGCGCGTAAAGCTTCTTGCGGAGCCAGCCTGAAACTGTGGTCACACCAGCCGATTGAGCGCCTGAACGGCTGTCGTTCTGGCGCCGCTGTCCGTCAGCAAAAGCAGCAGCGTGCTGTCGCAGCTTAAAATTTCGCAGCCTACATCTTTTTCCTCCAGCGCGCAGACGGCTCTTTCCGCCATGTCGCTGCATTGGTGGAAAACTACCCCGACAAGACATTTCTGAGCCGCTCCGAAGCTTCCGTCAAAGCAGGCAGCGGGCAGTCTTTGCTTTGTGACTAAAATTTTTCCTTTAGGCGAGACGCTTTGAAACAGCACGGACGCTTTGGGAGGAAGACAGGCTTTGCCCGAAAAGGAATATTTGTAAACATCTTCGGAAACAATGCCGCAAATTCTTCTTCCTGCGGAGGAGACAGGCACAATCATGCTGCCGTTTAGGTGCGGCTTGTAAAAGTTTCTGATGTTTATCGGAATATTTTTTGCGCATACGGGCAAAACTGAATCACTGTGCAATACTCTCGCTCCCAGCGCGGAAAGTATGCGCAGCTGCTCGTAGGAAAGGCAGGGGACAAGCGCGGGAGCAAAGACCATCGAAGGGTCGGCAGCGAAAAATCCGTCTACATCCGTCCAGTTTTCGTAAATTTCGGCGTCGAGCGCCGCAGCCGCCAACGCGCCCGAAATATCGCTCCCTCCGCGCGGAAAGGTAACTATTCTGCTGCCGTCGCTGCCGTAAAAGCCGCCCATCACGCATCCTTTTTTGCACACGAGCGCTTCCTGAGCCAGCAGCTTTTCGCTTTCAGGCACGTTCAAAGCGCCGTCGCGAAAAAAACGGACGACGTCGGCGGCCTCCACGTAACGGAAGTCAAGCAAAGCCGACAAAAGCCTTGCCGAAAGATATTCGCCGCGCGACATAATGAAATCGCGGGAAGGGTTTGCCATTATTTCCTCTCTTACGCTTGCTACGAGAGAATGCATGTCGAGAGACGCCTGAAGGCTGTCAGCAAGGGCGACGTATTTTCGTTCAACGAACTCCCAGCTTTTCATGCCGCCCGTTTCGTTTAGCTCGCAAAAGCAGTCGTTCAAAACGTCCGTTACCTTCCTGTCCTTGACGTATGCCTTGCCCATTGCGGAGACGACAATGAATCGTCTTGCTTTGTCGCTTTTGATTATTTTTACAACTTTTTTTACATTTTGCGCGTCAGACAGTGCTGTACCGCCGAATTTACATACAAACATCATAAATATTCCGCACAAGGTGAAATCTGAATAAAAAAACATGAAGAAAATTCATATTTTTTGTCAAAACCCTTGACAAAGCGTATCCGATACAATATATTATAAAAAACGAGGTTTTATTATGGTTGCGATAGACAATATAAGAAAGGAGAGAATTACGCCGAATGATTTCATCGCTTTGATAGAAATCACAAAGGGCAGCAAGATGAAATACGAGCTGGACAAGGAGACGGGTTATATTCTGCTGGACAGAGTTCTTTATACCTCGACGCATTATCCCGCCAATTACGGCCTTATCCCGCGCACGCTTGCAGCCGACGGCGACCATCTCGACGTCCTCGTGCTTTGCAGCGAGCCGATAGACACAAACTGCACGGTACGTTGTTATCCCATCGGCATGATTACGATGGTGGATCAGAATTATCTTGACGAAAAAATCATTGCAGTGCCTTTCGGCGACCCGACCTACAGCAGCTACAAGTCTATTTACGAGCTGCCCAGCCACAAAGCGGAGGAAATGATGCACTTTTTCGCCGTTTACAAATCACTCGAGGGCAAAAACACCGCAGTCAACAAAATCTGCGACGCCGACGAGGCTAAGCAGAAAATTGCCGATTACCTCGAGTTTTACGAGAAAGTTCACAAACAGGATTGAAGTGTTTTGTTTTTGAATTTATATGTCTTCCTTGGAAAATCCCCGCATTGCTTTTTTTGCAATGCGGGGATTTTCGGTCGGACAAAAAATAAAAAAAATGTTTACAATTTTCGCGCGGGGGAGTATAATGAAAGCTATGAAAACGGCGGTTGTCGGCGGCGGCGCGTCCGGCATGGTTTTTGCAATAGAATGCGCGCGCAGAGGCGGCATGGTCACTTTGTACGAAAGACACAGCCGCGTGGGAAAAAAGCTATCCGCGACGGGGGGCGGCAGGTGCAATCTTTTAAACGCCGACCTCTCTTTTTCATGTTACAACGACGCCGGATTCGCGGAGAAGATTTTCACTTCCGTACCCTTGAGCCGGCTGGAAAGCTTTCTCAACAGCACCGGTTTGTTTTTGACGTCGCCCGACGAAAGAGGGAGAATTTATCCCGTCACGGAAGCCGCGTCGACGGTGGTGGACTGCCTGCGTTTTTCCCTCGCGCGAGAGGGTGTAAAAAGCCGTTTCGGGTCTGTGCTGAAAATAGAGAAAAACAAGGATAAATTTTCGATTTTTTGCTCCGACGGTCGGTCGGAGGATTTCGATAAGGTTGTTTTAGCCTGCGGAAGCGGCTCACAGGCGGAAAATCCCGAGCTAGAGAGATTTGTCGACGCCCGATTTCTTACGCGTACGGAGCCTTCTCTGACGCCCTTAAAGGTGGACAATCCCTTAAAAGGCATAGGTGGAGTCCGGGTCAAAGCAAGCGCGTCGCTTTTTTCCGACGTAAAGCGGCTGGGGCGGCAGGACGGGGAGATACAGTTCAGGGATTTCGGCTTGAGCGGCATTATGATGTTCGACCTTTCCGCCGTCATTGCCCGGGAGCGCGTTAAAGGAATATTCAGACAATATACGCTGGAGGTGGATTTCCTGCCTTTTATCGGCTTTGACCGGCTTAAAGACGAGCTGGAATATCGTCTTTCCTGCGGCGCCGACAAGGACGGCATATTCAGAGGTCTTTTGCAGAACAAGCTTGCGGAGCAGATAGCGCGCCGCGCCCGCTGCTTTACTGCCGTCGAGCTTGCCCGCTCGGCGAAAAAGCACGTGTTTTCAAATGCTTCGACAGCCTCTTTTGAAATGTCGCAGGTCACCAGCGGCGGCGTGGACGTAAATTGTCTTGACGACGGGCTGGCGCTTCCCGACGGGCTGATAGTTGTCGGCGAGGCTTTGAACATCGACGGAATATGCGGCGGCTACAATCTGGCTTTTGCTTTTGCATCCGCGCTTGCGGCGGCAGACAAAATCTGAAAAAATTTCTCACAGAGGTATACATAAATGAAAATGGACGCGATTATCAAGCCGGCTGCCCGAAAGGGGCTGGAGCTGGTCCAGGTGCCCGTGGTGGACCAGGGGGGCACCCTGCACCTGACCTTTTTCAACCAGAGCTATGTGGAGCGGGCCCTGCTGCCCGGG
>URVX01000029.1 GCA_900551395.1 uncultured Subdoligranulum sp.
GTCCACCTCAACCGAGTTTTTGAGAACGTCTCTAATCCTGTCCGTAAGTTTTTTTCTGTATTCCGCAGCCACTTCGGGGGCGCGTTCCTTTATCGACGCAAGAGTGCTTTCTATTTCGTCCAAGCGCAAGCTCATGTCCGAAGCCAGCTTTTTTCCTTCCGCCGCGCGCATTTCGTCAAGCCTTTCCAAGGCCTCGCTCACAGCCTGCGTCACCAAAGCATCGAGAATTTCGGGGTCGTCGTCATCGAAAGACACAGTGACAACGTCCGGAGTTTTCATAAGGGAATTGAGCTGAAAATCGTTTACCAGGTCAAACTCTCTGCGCAAAAGCTCGGCGCAATCCAGAATGCCCTTTGCAAGCTGCAAATCCGCATCAACGCGTTTTGGTCTCAAGCCGTTGTCCGCGTAAGTCAGAAACACGTCGACATGTCCCCTAAAAACACGGGAGGAAATCAGCTTTCTTATCTTGTCCTCGAAAGCCGCAAAGGCTCTGGGCAGCTTGAAGCCCAAATCGAGAAACCTGTGGTTTACCGCCTTTAGCTCAATGACGATTTTGCGCCCCTCTTTTTCGGCGGAGGCTCTGCCGTATCCCGTCATGCTTTTCATTATGTATTTTCTCCGTCCCGCTGCTCTCCGAGATAAAATCCCGCCGCACGGTAAATATCATCCTCTCTGCCGCGTCTTGCCATTATCATAAGCCCTACGGGTAGTCCTCTCGAATCCCTGCCGCATGGCACGCTAAGGGCGGGTATGCCGGTAAGATTGCAGACAATGGAAAACAAATCGGAGGTAAAGCCCTTTTCGTTGTCCACCTCCGCATCCTTTCTCTGCGCGGCAAGCAGCGTTGTGGGACTCAGAATAACGTCGCACCCCTCGAAAACTCTGTCGATAAATTCGTTGACCTCCGCTCTGACTCTAGCCGCCTTTTCCAGCGGAGCGCGGTCGGTACTGTTAAGAATTTTGAGACCGTAGCTTATCCGCTTGTTGACCTCTCTGCCGCATTTTTCAAGCACTATGCTCAAAGGATGAAGTCTGTTGAAATCACGGAAGCTTTTTACCGCTTCGGTGCTGCAAAGCACCGTGTAAGTCTCGGCAATGTCCTTTGAAAAAGAAAAACTCAAGCCCTCGACACTTATTCCGGCTTGTCTAAACGCCGCCACAGAGTCAAAATAGAGCCTCAAAACGTCTTCGTCCGCAAAGGCGTTGCCGAAATCGTCCAGAAAAGCTATTTTCAAGCCCCTTTCGGCGCCCTTTTTAAAGCAATCTTCAAAGCTGCGATTTTTTTCGCCGAGTACGGAAAACAGCAGAGCGTTGTCAAAAGCCGTGCGCGTAAGACACCCCACGTGATCCAAGGTTTCCGAAAGCGGAAACATGCCCTCCCTCGAAACGGAGTTGAATGTGGGCTTCAAGCCGCACACTCCGCAGTTTGCCGCAGGCTGTCTGATTGAGCCTCCCGTGTCCGAACCGAGAGCGCCCAAGACGCTTCCCGCCGCGACCGCAGCCGCGCTTCCGCTGCTGCTGCCGCCCGCGCTGTATTCCCTGCGGAACGGATTGGAAACCTCTCCGTATGCCGTGTTTGTCCCGGAAAAGCCCATTGCGAATTCGTCCATATTTGTTTTGCCGAAAACCACCGCTCCGCCGGCGCGCAGCTTTTTCACCGCGCCGCAGTCTTTGCGTTCAATGGTGTTGGCTTCGAGCGATTTCGACGCGCAGGAGGTGGGCAAAACCTCCGTAGACATATTGTCCTTGACTCCAATAGGTACGCCGGCTATACGTCCGACTTGTTCGCCGCGTCTGATTTTTTCGTCGATTGCCGACGCCTGCCTCAAAACGTATTCCTCGTCTATGACAACGAAGGCGTTGAGGTCGGACGTCTTTTTAGCGATGTCCAGACAATGCCGATTAAGCTCCGACGCGCTTATTTCTCCGCGTCTGATTGCGGCAGCCGCGCCGCAAAGCGACAGTTCGTCGTAATTCAAATTTAAAAAACCTCCGTCTGAACGCTAAATTGTATTATAACACATTTTCTGCGCATATTTCAATCGCTTTGAAGCATATCGATAAATTTATTTTCGTCTATGATTTCCAACCCGAGCTTTTCGGCTTTTTCCAGCTTCGAGCCGGCATCCGCACCGACGACGACGAGATTTACCGAAGACGTAACTGAGGAAGAAATTTCTCCGCCCCTTTCCTCAATGAGACGCGCCGCCTGACTTCGGGTAAATCTTTCCAGAGAGCCTGTAAGCACCACGCGTTTGCCCGAAAATGCGCCCGACGCGGCTTTTGCTTCAAAACGCGGGTCAATGCCCTCCGCCCGAAGCCTGTCTATAAGCGAAAGGTTGAAAGGGTCGGCAAACCACTCGGTTATGCTCAAGGCTACGACTTCTCCGACGTCGTCTATTTGCACAAGCTCCTCTGCCGAAGCCCTGCGCAGCGCGTCTACGCTGCCGAATTTTTCCGCCAGCTCCTTTGCGGTAACCATACCCACGTTGTCGATACCCAGCGCGAAAATAAAATTGGCAAGCTTTACTTTTTTGCTGTTTCTTATCGCTTCGACAAGCTTGGACGCCTTTTTGTCCTTGAACTTGTCCAAGGTTTTGATTTTTTCCTCGTCGAGCGAAAACAAATCGGCTGGAGAACGCACGCCCAGCTCCATAAACTGCTTTGCGGTTTTGTCTCTTATTCCCTCGATGTCAAAGCCGTTTTTGCTGCAAAAATGCGTCAGCCTGCCCTCTACCTGCTTGGGACAGTCGAGACGGTTGGGACAAAAAAGATTGGCGCCCTTTTCCACAAGAAGCGCGCCGCATGACGGGCATACTTCTGCCTTTTTCACCGGCTTGCTGTCGGCAAAAATTTCCGCAACGCCCAGCACTTCGGGAATAACGTCGTTGCTGCGCCTTACAAACACGTCGCAGCCCACGCACAAGCCCTTGCGCTCTATGTCTCCTGCATTGTTGAGAGTGGCTCGTTTTATCGTCGCGCCGCACAGCTCCACAGGCGAAAGCAGCGCAAGCGGAGTGATTTTTCCCGTGCGCCCAACCTGCCAGTCCACGTCGAGCAGGCGGGTAATCACTTCCTCCGCTTTGAATTTGAAAGCTATTGCCCAACGCGGAAATTTGTCTGTGTAACCCATTTTTTCACGCAGGACGAAATCGTTCACCTTGACTACCGCGCCGTCGATAAGAAAATCGTAGCTATCTCTTTCGGAGTCTATTCTTTCGATTATTTTTCTGATTTCCTCAAAGCTCGACGCCTTTTCAAAAACGTGATTGGTAACAAAGCCGTTGGACTTGAAAAAATCCACCAGCTCGGTCTGAGAAGACGCGATGCTTTCCCCGCCGTATCCCGCGGAATAAAAAACGACGTCCAGCCGCCTTGAAGCAGTCACCGACGGGTCGAGATTTCGTATCGCGCCGGCAGCGCCGTTGCGCGCGTTTTTCAACGGCTCGTCGGGATTTTGTTCGTTATATTTTTTAAGCGAGGAAAGCCGCATTATGCCTTCGCCCTGAAATTCCGCCTTTCCCTTGAAATCTATGGAAAGAGGCAGAGACCTGATTGTCCGTACCTGCTCGGTCACGTCCTCGCCCACTATGCCGTTGCCGCGCGTGGCAGCTCTCACGAATTTTCCGTTTTCGTAAGTGGCGTTGACGGTAAGTCCGTCGTACTTCAGCTCGACGGTAAAAAGAATGGGTCCGTATGCAGCTTGGATTTTGTTCACCCACTCCTCGAGCTCTCCGAAGGTCTGCGCCTTGTCCAAAGAATAAAGTCTTTTCAAATGCTCGTAACGGTTGAACGCCTTTAACGGCTCTCCGCCTACGCGACGCGTGGGAGAGTCCTCCAAGGTCACTCCCGTCGTTTTTTCAAGCCGCAGCAGTCTGTCGTACAAGGCGTCGTATTTTTCGTCCGAAACGGACGGCTCGTCCAGAATATAATACTCCCATGCCCACGTGTTGAGGGTGTCGACGATTTCCCTCATTTCCCCGTGAAAGGCATTTGCGTTTTCGGGTTTGTCCGTCATAAAATCTCCAGCGGCGCTATTTTAAGAGAAAGCGTCTTTTTGCCCACCGCGTCGAAAGCCACTTCCGCGTTTCCGTCCTTTACCGCAAGAATAATTCCTTTGCCGTAAATTTTGTGCATGACCTTCATGCCCGCTTTGAATTTTTCTATCTGCTCTCCGGTAAGCGGCGTTCTTTGAGGCGCTGCGCCGTGTCTCTTTAATATGTAGCCGTTTGCCTCGTCGGATTTGCGCTCCTCAGTCTTTTCCGGACGGACAAAGTCCTCCACCTCGCGCAAAAATCTCGAAGGAAAGGTCTCCTTGCGCGACCCGTTCAAAAACCTGCTTCTCGCCCTTGTAAGATAGAGTCTGCCGCAGGCGCGCGTGACGGCTACGTACATAAGCCGGCGCTCCTCAGCCATTTCGTCGGCTTCGAACATCGCGCGGCTTATGGGAAAAATACCGTCCTCAAGCCCTATTACGAAAACAACCTTGAACTCAAGCCCCTTTGCGGCGTGAACCGTAGCCAGACTCACGCAGTTGTCCGAAGCGTTAAGCTTGTCAAGGTCGGACTGCAGGCTCACCGACTGCAAAAAGTCCGAAATACCCGCCTGCGGATTGTCTGAGCAAAACTCCTCCACTGCGGAAACGAATTCGTCGATGTTTAGCACTCGATTGATTTCCGCCTCCGTTTTTTCTTCGCAGGCGCGCAAATGAGTGAACTCGACCATGCTGCGCACAAATTTGTCCAACGGCATTTCCCCGCTCATGCGCTTGAGCTCGTCGAGCATACCGCAGAACTCCTTGAGCTTGATTTTGGTTGCGCCGCTTATGTCCGCAGCGGAGTCCGCGTTTCGCAACGCCTCCAGCATGCTTATATTGTTGACCGCAGCAAACCGTTTCAACCGCTCAACCGTCGTGTCGCCGATGCCTCGTCTCGGCGTGTTGATAATCCTGTACAGCGCCTCGTCGTCGCTCTCGTTGTCCAGAATTCTCAAATAAGCGGCGGTGTCCTTTATTTCCTTTCTTTCAAAAAATTTGAAGCCCCCGAAAACCTTGAAGGGAATGCCGTATTTCAAAAACTCCTGCTCGAAAACTCTGCTCAGCGCGTTTATCCGCATGAGAACGGCGAAGTCGGAATAAGTATATTTTCCGAAAGCGACCAGATTGCTTATCTGCTGCACGACATAAGCCGCCTCCTCGTTTTCGCTGTAAGCGGTGTAGGTTTCCACCCGCACGCCCTCCTCGTTTTGAGTCCAAAGCGTCTTTTCAAAACGGTTTTCATTGAGCGAAATAATCTTGTTTGCGGCGTCCAGAATTTTTTTTGTCGAGCGATAATTCTGCTCCAGCTTGAAAATTTTCGCATCGGGAAAATCGTTTTTGAACTTGAGCAGGTTGTTCGCGTCCGCTCCGCGCCAGCCGTAAATGGATTGGTCGTCGTCTCCGACTACGAAAATGTTTCCGTGCGACGCCGCCAGCATTTTGAAAATTTCATACTGCACCCTGTTGGTGTCCTGAAATTCGTCTATGCTGATATAAGAATAACGTCTCTGATATTTTTCCAGCGTTTCGGCATGTTCTTTAAAAAGCCTGTACACATTGTAAAGCAAATCGTCGAAATCCATAGCGTTGGACTCGAAAAGCCTTTTGTTGTATTCTTTTATTATCTTAAACAGCTTTTCACCGTCGTCTGCGGCTGCAAGATAATCCTTTTCGTACTCCTCGGGGGACATACCGTAGTTTTTGCAGGCGGAAATATGATAAGGAGCGCGCTTCAACAATTTTTCGTCGTCAAAGCCCAGCTCCTTGAACAGTCTTTTCAAAACCCTTTCCGAATCGTTGTCCGAATATATAGAAAAATTGCGGCGGTATCCCAGCTGTTCGCCGTCCATCCGCAAAATAAGCGCGCACATGCTGTGAATGGTGCTTATCGTCATTCTGCCCGCCTGGGGCGTGCGCGCATAAAGCCTTTCGCGCATTTCGTTTGCAGCCTTGTTGGTAAAGGTAATCGCCAGAATAGAATAAGGATTTATTCCCGCATCCACAAGGTTGGCTATTCTTTCGGTAAGGACTCTTGTTTTTCCGCTGCCTGCTCCCGCGAGCACCAGAACCGCTCCGTCGAGACAATTTGCCGCAGCCTGCTGCTGCGCATTCAATTCCAATCCCATTTCGTTCTCCGCTGAACGGCTCAAGCTTGGTCGCTTAAACCGATATTGACCTTTTTGGTAAAATAAGGCTTGCCTATGTTTTCGTAATAATGCACCAACGCGCTGCAGTTGAGAAAATACGTCGAAATATAAACTACCACGAAGCACAGGCAGAGCGCAAGTATAATGTTGTTCAACAAAAACACCAGCGCAAAGCATACTGCGGCGCAGACGACGATTATTATCAGGTTGTTCAGAAACAGCGACCAGAAGCCGTCCAGCAGGGTTTTCAACCCTTCCTTGAACGCTTTTGTGATTTTCATGCCCGTAACCAGCCTGCACGGAAGCCAGAAAGCGAAAATATTTACTCTTATCGCACAAAGCACTAATGCAAAAAGAATTGCTATAACAGCGCCTGCAATCCCGATATTGACGAAAAATAACAGCGCACTGCCAAGCACCGCCGCCACAATCACCGTGTCGACAATCACCCCCGCCACCATACGCAGGAGGTTGTACCACAAAGAATTTACGAACTGACGGAAATAAGACCAGGTATAAAAACCGCTGTTATTTGTGGACATGAATTTGTTTAGGCAATAAAAAGAAGGCAAATCGGTCATGCCTGACAAAAAGTAAAGCAGCGTAGTCGCAACCACAAAAAGCGCGACAGAAAGCGCGAGATTGCTTGCAAAGTCGGGAACTAGCTCGAAAAAATCCCTAATCGCACCGATAAACCTTTCTATTGCTTCACCCAGCGCGGCTCCGGAAATTTCTCCGTTGAACAAATCGAAAATTCCGTCTATCACGCCCGAAAAGGCTTCGAGTATGCCCGCCTCTAATACGGCGCCGCTGACCGCTCTGATAAAATCGGAAACTATCAGAGAAAAAACCGCCACAATAAGTCCGACGGTAAAAATCTGAAACAAAAAGCCCTTGAGAAACACCGCCCAGTTGACAGCGGCGAGTTTAATAATTTTTTTGCTGTGCATCAAAGCCCTCCCGTCAGTCGAAAATCAGAGTTTTCAAATCTTTTCTCGCTGCTTCGGTATAATCAATATAATTTCTCATCGCATACGTCGGCACGAACAAAAGCCACCACAAATAATTCAAAGCGCGGACTACATAAAGAAGTATGCGAATGGTGACGTTGTTGCTCAACAGCATCAATGCCAGCTTAAACAGCTGCAGCAAAAGCACCGACACGACGGCAGTCAGAACGAAAATGCCTACGAACCGTCTGAAATGCTGCGCTACGAGGTGTATGGAATAGCTTGCCGCAAAGCCGAAACGATAGCCGTCGCAAATCATAGAAGGCACGGTCAGCAGCAGAAAACAAAATCCTGTGACAAACACCGCGTAAATAGCCAAGGTCGCGAAAACGGACAAGCCGAAAGCCCACCAGCCGTTGAGCAGCCTCGAATTAAGCAAAATAAAACTGCTCAGCGCCACCATGCACAGCTCGTAAAACACAAGCATAATCAAGGAATACAAAAAAGCGTTGTATGCTCCCGATTTCATCATGGAAATCCACTTGAAGTGCTCCTTGACGCCCAGTCTCATGTGCCTTTCTATCTGCGCCACCGTGAGAGAAAAGGCGAACATTACCACAATGGCAGTCAGCAGCCAGAACCATACCTTGCTCACGTTCCAGTCGGAGAATTTGTCGAAATTTATCAACGAAACTTTTGCATACAAATCGGAATAAAAGTCGGAAAATCCGACAGAGCCGGATTGCGCCGTTGTTTTTGCCATTTCCGTATGCTAGTCGAATGCCCGCGTTTCGCGTTGAAAAATCAAAAGCAAAACTACGGGAATCACAACTATCGGAAGCAGAAAGAAAAAATTTCTGGATATATATGCAAACGTATTGTCCGATGGTTTTTTCATAATTCATTTTACCGTATTGTAGATTATACCACAAACAACCGAATTTTTCAACAAATGAAAGCAACATAGATATATATTCTTGTTTTTTGGGGACGCGCCGACAAATATTAACAAAAGTTTCGCTGAAACGCATAAATTGTTTTTGCGGCTGCTTTCTTGCACTTTTGCCGTTTTTAAGTATACTCGCAAGAAAGTTTGTGCTATAATAAATCGAAAATCTTTTCACAAACGACAAAATAGAAAAAGGAGGAAAACTTTGCATGGAAAAAATCATAGAGCTTATCGCGGAAAAAAAGTTTTCTCTCGTGACCGAAATCCTCGACGAGGCAAACTCCGTCGATATAGCCAATTTTCTGGAAGAAGTAGACAGCGACAATCTGCTGATAATTTTTAGACTGCTCAAAACAGACGCAGCGGCGGAGGTGTTTTCTTATGTGTCCGCCGAAAAGCAGCAGGAAATCATTGAGGCAATATCCGACAAGGAAATCACCTCTATCGTCAACGAGCTTTTCATAGACGACACCGTAGACATCATAGAAGCGATGCCTGCAAACGTGGTCAAAAAAATTCTCAGATCAGCCAAGCCTGAAAAACGCGAGCTTATAAACAAATTTCTCGACTATCCCGACAAGAGCGCCGGCTCAATCATGACTCCGGAGTATCTCGACTTAAGGGAAGGCATGACCATAGAACAGGCATTGCAGCGTATAAGAAAAATCGGCGAATTCAAGGAAACGATAAACGTCTGCTACGTCACCGATACGACAAGAAAGCTCGTGGGCGTCGTATCTATTAAGGATTTGCTGCTCGCTCAGCCTGAAACGGTTGTGGATGACATCATGACCACCAGCATAGTTTCCGTAAACACGCACACACCGCAGGAAGAAGCGTCGCACACAATCAGAAAGTACGACCTCATTTCCCTTCCGGTAGTTGACGGCGAAAACAGAATCGTGGGCATAATCACCATCGACGACATGCTGGACGTCATCGACGACGAGGCGACCGAAGACTTCGAAATTATGGCTGCCATCACGCCCAACGACAAGCCTTATCTTAAAACAAGCGTGTGGAAAATATGGCTCAACCGCGTGCCGTGGCTTTTGATACTCATGATTTCCGCCACGTTCACCGGACTTATCATCAACGCAAACGAGGAAACGCTCAACATGCCGATAATAGGCATTATCCTGACCGGATGCATACCCATGCTCATGGACACGGGCGGCAATGCGGGAAGTCAGGCTTCCGTCACCGTCATTCGCGGCATAGCGCTGGGAGAGGTGCAGTTCAAAGATACTCCGCGAGTTATCTGGAAAGAACTGCGCGTTTCGCTGCTGTTGGGACTGACGCTGTCCGTCGTATGCTTCGGAAAGCTCATGCTTATCGACAAGCTGTACGCTGTCGAAAACGGTTTTCTGATTGCGGGAGTCGTTTGTTTGACAATGTTCTTAACCGTCATCATTGCAAAAATCATAGGCTGTACGCTGCCTCTGCTTGCGAAAAAATGCCGCCTTGACCCGGCAGTTGTGGCAAGTCCGTTTATTACCACTATCGTGGACGCCGTTTCTCTTATGATTTACTGCGGGATTGCCGTCGCAATTCTCGGAAAAATCTACGTTGGTCTGTAAGCAATTCAAGCGTAAAAAAAACAGGGTTTTATATTAAAAATCCTGTTTTTGTTTAAAAAAAAATAATCAAAACCTCATCCCCCCCCCCCCCCCCA
>URVX01000030.1 GCA_900551395.1 uncultured Subdoligranulum sp.
ATTGGACAGCCGAAACGGATGAAGGTCAAAAAATGTTTGGCGCGGGCGAAATTGCCGAAGCTCCCGAGGGGACGCTTGCCGTCGCGGTGTGGGAGATATACGAAAGCTCTTCATCTCTGCCTCAAGGCGGCGGCGACGAGATTTGAATTACATATTGTTCGTTCATATTCAGATTGGAGGTACTAAATAAATGAAAAAAAGAACGAAAGGGATTGCTTTAATTTTTGCCGCAGTCGTATTGCTGGTTTTTTGCGCGCTTTTTGCAGGCTGCACCGAGAAGGCTACGCTTAAATTTATGACCTTTGACGGCGGCTATGTGGAAATCGAAGGCAAGGTCGGCGAGGCTGCGGAGTTTCCCTCCGTTAATCGCGAGGGCTACGCGCTGGCGGGTTGGTACGAGGAGGAAAGCTGCGACGGCATTGCCGTGACGGAAGCGGTTTTCCAAAAGGGCAAAACATATTACGCCAAGTGGAGCAAAACTTATGCCGTGACATTCGACCTTGACGGAGGAGCCATGAGCTCCGGCGCCGTTTATCTTGCGGAGGGGCAGGAAATTCTCGGCGCGGTGAGCGGGAGCGTCCCGACAAAGGGCGATTTGCGTTTCGGAGGCTGGTATCTGGGAGACCAACCGCTCGAGGCTGCGGACAAAATGCCTGCGGGCGGCGTGACGCTTACGGCAAGATATATGGCGAAGTATACGATAAACGTATATTTGCAGGAGCTTAATCTCGAGGATTACGCGTTTGAGGCGCAATTTGCTTCTGGCTATGCTCTTGTCGGAGAGGAGTTCTTTCCCGATTTGAAGGTAGATGGCTTTACGCTTCTGGAGGACGGCGACGATTCTGTTTTCATAAGCGAAAATTCCGCGGACAACGTGATAAATCTGAAATTTGACAGAAACAGCTACACGCTTTGGTTTTTGTCCAATTATCCCGAAGGCTCGGGGCAGAGCCAGGAGGAGCTTTCTTTTACATATCTTTACGGAGAGGAGCTTTCTTTTCCGGACAGCGTCCCTTTCCGAACCGACGGCTACAGATTTTTCGGCTGGGGAACTTATGCCGACGCGCGTTTCGACGAGACCGTTTCTCCCAGTGAGCTAAAGCTTGACGGAGACGTTGTGCTTCACGCTATCTGGAACAAGGGCTATGTGGATATGTTTGCGGGCGAGGATACGATTTTCCTCATGCGCGACGGCACGGGCAAAGCCGTTCTCTGCCGCGGCGGAAAGGATATAGAGGGAAGCTACAACGAGAAAAAGGATTGGTACGAGTTTGAAAGCCCCACGACGAGCTTTGTTTTGCGCGCGCGCGTCAACGACAACGGCACCTTCGTGTTTTACGCCAACAGAAAGGGCGAGTATTTTTTGTTTGACTCAAACGGAATAGACAAAGAGGCTACGCTTGCGTTGGACGACATGAACGGCGTCGAGCTTTACCGCACGAGCGAGGGGAACAAGCAGTATCTCGAGGGGGAATATTCCATAGACGAAAACGGCTATTACGAGGCTGATTTTTCCGACGGCACGCGCTTTGTGTTTTTGTTGGGAACTGCGGCAGACCCTCAAAGCGGCGTAAGATTGTCTGTTTTCAGAATCAGGGGGGAGGAGGCAGACTGGGGCGTTCTGCCTTACAAAGCGGTTTACTATCCCGCAATAACCTTGGACGGCTTCGGCTATGCCTTGTTTGAGCAGCAGCCCGGCAGAACGGCTTATGTCGGCTATGTCATCGACGGCGACGTATTTACGCTTTACGATACGACGAGCGGCAGCGTCGTTTTGACCGCCAAAGCCGGCAGCTACAAGGGCGTTTGGGGCTGGGAGCAGTATGACGCGCAGTTTGACAAAGTTTTTGAAAACGGCAGCGCGACGCTCACTCTGGACGGCTGCTCCACGGCAATTTACATGAATGACGGTCAGAGCTTTGTCGGCAGCTATACCGTAGAAAGCTCACTTGTCGAAGGTTATATAATAACCGTAGTTTCTTCGTCGGGCGAAAAACGGGTGTTTGTCGCGTTTGAAAAGCTTGGCTCGACGGACACGGCTTTCGCGTTTGAAGAAAAGCACGCGGATTACGGAGAATATTTGTTTGTTACTGACGACGGCAAGCTTGCGGGCTATCCGTTCCTTGTCGTAAACGGCGACGGCACTGCCGCGACTTATGAGCGCGGCGGGCAGGGAACTCCCGAAAAAACCTCGTCGGGCGTTATCTCGAAACAGGGCGACTTTTATCTTTATACGGTTACGGGGCAGATTGCCGATTGGGCAGTCAATCGCTTCGCCGCGCTTGTGCTCAATTTTGACACTCAATCCACTTCTTATGACGTGTATTACGTAATTTCCCTTGACGACGGAGAAGCCTCGACGGATTTTTCGACGGTTTACACCGGTGAGAATGGCGCAAGACTTACGATTGTGTCCTGCTTTGCGGTTTTTGACGACGGCAGCGGCTCGGTTTTGTCCGGCGTTTTTTCTCAGGGACCGGATTTCATCAGGCTGAACGACGGAAACGCCGATTATTATTTCCGACTTGACCAGGACGGCAAAACCTTTGTCAGGCTGGCTTACGAGCCGGCAGTGCTTGTCATGAAAAGAAACGGCTCGACCGTTTCATCGTCCACTTTGACGGTAAGCGGGAACAAATACGGCGAAGACGGGTACGAAGCTGTGTTTACCGAAAAGGCGGGAGGCGTCTCTACAAGCTGCAGCGGATATTATACCTATGAGGAGCTTGAATCCGTAGGCGCGAAATTTGCGGTCTACACCTTCCATTCCCAAGAGAAGAATTTTAAGTTTATCGTCAGCGCGTCGACCTCGACAATTTATTTCCATTATTTCGAGCTCTACGAGGTTATAACTTTCGGCAGTTACAGCGGTTTGGACGACAGCGACGGGCAGCTGGCCGAGTCGAAGCTTTCGCTTACCGACGAAAAGGACGCTGCAGGCAATCTTTTCGTTGTCTATATCGCAGACGGCAATTCGACAAAGGGCACGTTTACGTCGGGCAAAACGTCAGCCTTCGGCAGGTTTGAACAGACGGTTTACACGTTTACGGCTGCGGAGGGAGATTTGACTTTCGATTTCACTTTGATAAACTCATATTTCCGTATCTGCGCGCCCGACGCGTCGTTTGCGGCTGCGGACGGAAGCGTCCTTCAGCTTGACGGAAAAACCCACATGGCGAGATATTTCGATACGCAAAACGAATATTTCAGCTATTACGTCGTGACAAACAACGTGCTGGACCAGGACGAAACGGCGATAGCCATGTTGATAAACGACGTCGAGCGCCGCTTCGACCTGAACGGCTCTGACGGAACCTTCGCCTTGAGGGGGCTTGAAGAAGGCGCGTATCTCAAGGTGAAAAACAATATGCCCGACGGCGAAATAATAATCTTCGACGGTCACGGCAATGCAACGCTCAAAAAGGCAGACGGCGGCGAAATAAAAGCGGAGTACGCGTTTGCCGACGGGCTGTACACGATTTCCTTCGAGGGCGGCAGTTATGTAGGCGAAACGGGCTTGTTTGCTGCGGACGGAAACCAATACTACGCTTTTCTGTTTTTCGGCGAGGGCGTTGCGGGGGCTTACCTTGACTGCGACGACCTGTCGGTGGTTGAGCTTGACGGCTTTGGCAACGCGACTAGGTACAACTATGACGGACACGCCGAAAGGGGCAGATACACCTTGCTGAGCGACACGATTTTCTATTTCGAGTCGCAGACGGGCAGCGACGCGCTTTACAAATTTGCGTCCGGCGGCAAAGTAATCAAATCGGACTTTGCGGCAACCTATTATGCCGAGGATTTCGCGGCCGTGGTTTTTTACATAAACGGAGTGGTGCTGTTCAACAACTCCAACGCGATATATTTCAGCTATGACGAGAGCGCGCAGAAGATATATACATATACGCCTTCGGATTCCGAAGACGCCAATTCCTACGGCTTTGTCGTCGAGGAGTTTTCCGAAGACGGCGGCAGCATATCGTACACGGATCCGCAAAGCGGCATAACGAGAAGGTACGACCGTTTCGACGGAAAGTATATGACTCTCGAAGACGGGAATGGCGGCACGCTTGAGTTTCAGCCCGACGGCAGGGCGGAATTTACAGTTTCAGCCGTATATACCGATTCGGCGGGGAAGCAATCTCAGTTTTATTTTGTCGTTTATTATGACGGGAACAACGAGGTCGTGACTATGCTGGCGCGGTTTGCGACGGGAGCATTGAAAGGAAGCGCGTCTGATTTTCTGTTCAAGGTAAATTACTTCATAGACGTGGATTTGGCGGAAAAAGCCTTCGCGCTGGACGCCGAGAAATATATTTACGGGCTTACTGCCTACGATTACACGTATGTGCAGCTTATCACCGTTTACGGCTCCGGATGGGCTTTTCTGTTCGAGGAGGCTTACGGCTATCTTAACATAACGGCTGATGTCGTTGACGGTCGGACGACGTTTTCGGTTTCGGGCAGGTTCAATTTCATCAAGGACGCTTTGGGCAACGCGCTCGCTTTTTCGGGCGGGACGCTTAGCAGCGCGGGTTATATCGATTCGCGCGTCGAGTCCTTCGGCAATATGTTTTCGTCGGAGGTCGTCGCGGCGGACGGAAACACCTATCATATCAACTTTTATCTGGCGTACGACGGCAATTTGCAGGAATATGTTTATATAATTTACTCGTGCACTATGGTAGAGGAAAAAATCGAGCTTGACGGCGGCAGCGTGGTTTACAAAGAAGTATTTCTTTATTCTTCGGGCTTCCGTTTCGTAAAGGGACAGGACGAAGAAACAGGCGAGCCGATATATTTTTCCAACGGCGACGCGTTTTATCCGACTCTGAAGTACAGGGGAGAAACAGTCGTTGT
This sequence comes from uncultured Subdoligranulum sp., assembly GCA_900551395.1. GTDB lineage: Bacteria > Bacillota > Clostridia > Christensenellales > CAG-314 > CAG-314. The sequence continues at coordinate 4,861 of URVX01000030.1, forward strand.
CCACAACTTCATGACCGAAGGCGAAAACAGGTGGATTTTCTTCTCGAGAGTGTATTCGGGAAAATCATATACGGATTATCGTTATTATTTCGATTTTACGCTTGACGACGACGGAAATATTATGGCGGGAGAGTTGGTTCGCATGACGGAAAAAATATACCGGTCGGCGCTCGGAGACGCGGCTCACGTTGTCTGCGACGAAGAAACGGGAGAAATAACGGATATTTCGGGTTTGACGGTGGACGGCGAATATAAGAATGCCTTGTCCTGCACCGACAACGGCGACGATACCTTCACGGTTGTCACGTCCGACGGCACATATACGGTAACTATTCACAGAACGACCGACGGCAGGATTGAAAGGGTGAGCATAAGCTTAATCGGCGGCTGACTATGCCTGCGTCATCAAAAAAAGTTTATTCGGAGAAACAGAAAATGGTAACAGAGAAAGAGATAGTAAAATTCGGAGAGCAGTGTGGGAATATATTTGCGCAGGTATCGAGGGACGTGATCGGGCAGAAAGAGGTAGTGGAAGGAACGATCATAGCGATGATAGCTGGCGGAAACGTGCTGTTGGAGGGAGTGCCCGGAGTAGGGAAGACTAGGCTTGTAAGGAGCTTGGGGAGAGTATTCGACCTGCCGTTCAAGCGGATACAGTTTACGCCGGACCTGATGCCTGCGGACGTGACGGGAACAAACATCATAGTGAAGGACGGGAGCGGGAACTCGACGTTCAAGTTCCAGCCGGGGCCGATATTCAGCAACATAATCCTGGCGGACGAAATAAACAGAGCGACTCCGAAGACGCAGTCTGCCTTGCTGGAAGCTATGCAGGAGCACACGGTAACGGTAATGGGAGAGTCGAGGAAGCTGAACGAGCCGTTTTTCGTATTGGCGACGCAGAACCCGATAGAGCAGGACGGAACGTATCCTTTGCCCGAGGCGCAGATGGACAGATTTATGTTCAAGCTGGTGGTGCCCAATCCGAGTCTGAACGAGCTTATGGAGATAGTGGACATGACGCAGAAGACGATGGAAGAGGTAGCCGACGCGGCATGTACGGGAGAGGAGCTGCTGGAGATGAGAGCAACGGCGAATCAAATACCGGTAGCAACGGAAGTGATGAGATACGCGATGTATCTGACGTCGGCGACGCATCCGGACAGCGAGTGCGCGACGGAGACGGCGAAGAAGTACATCAGAGTGGGAGCGAGTCCCAGAGCGGGACAGGCGCTCATATCTGCGGCAAAGGTAAAGGCGTTGATCAAGGGACGCTTCAACGTGGCGTACAGCGACATCAACGAGCTGGCGTATCCGGTGCTCAGGCACAGAATAAAGATGAATTTCGAAGCGATAGCGGAGAGAGTGACGCCGGACAATGCGATAGAGAAGATATTGGAAGAGATAGCGAAAGCGGCGAAATAAAGGAAAAATGGGAGAAGAAGATGAAAATATCTCATTTGGACGACAAGTTTTTCAGTCGGCTGGAGACACTGGCGCTTAACCTAAGGAGCAGTCTGGCTGGATATTTCGGAGGGAAGCATTTAGTAAACAACTACGGACAGACGGTAGAGTTTGCGGACTTCCGGGAGTACCAGTTGGGAGACGACATCCGAAGGATAGACTGGAATTTGTATTCGCGGTTCGAGAAGTATTATCTCAAGCTGTTTACCGACGAGAGGCAGATGCAGGTTCAGGTATTTCTGGACTGCTCTGCCTCAATGGGGAAAGACAACCCGAAGAAGGGGTCGTATGCGGTAGCTACAGCGGCGGCATTGGGATACCTGGCGGTGCACAATATGGACAAGGTGTCGTTTCACCTGATGCGAGGAAACGCATCGGAGAATCCGTTTGGGACGATAATAGGAAAGAACGCGTTTTTCCGGGCGATAAGCACGATAGGAGAGATGGGCTTCGACGAAGAGGCGGATATAGAGAGAGGAATATCCGGGTGTCCGGACATAAGCGCGAACAACGGACTGACGGTAATAATATCGGACTTTTTCACGGAGAGCAACTGGAAGAAGGCGGTGGATTATCTGTGCTACAAAAAGAGACAGGTGCTGCTGGTGCAGGTGCTGTCACCGGAGGAAATAGACCCGGTATACGACGGAAGAGTAAACCTGATAGACTCGGAATCGGTGGATTTGTCCGACGAGAAGAACATGAAAATACGAATAACGCGAAGCATGCAGAAGGCATACGAGGAAGCGTTGAAAGACTTTAAGCAGGATATAAAATCTTTTTGCTCCAAGAGAAACGTGGATTTTATCTCCGTGCGCACCGATAAGCCTATCGAAAGAATGCTCTTCGGCGAATTGTTGAATGTAGGTATTATGGCATGAAATTTTTAACCCCTTTAGGCTTGCTGGGATTGTTGGGTGTGGCAGCGTTGATAATTATCTACTTGATAAGACCCAACTACCAGCAAAAAAGTATTTCCAGCACTTATATCTGGAAATTAAGTCTGAAATACAAAAAGAAAAGAGTTCCTATCAGCAAGCTGAGGAATATTCTTATCATTATCTGTCAGATTTTGGCGTTGATTACATGCGCGCTTATTCTTGCGCAGCCCAACAAGGTTTTGAAGGCGCAGGCGGATTACGTTGAAATTATTGCGATTATCGATTCCTCCGCAAGCATGCGCGCGAACACGAACGGAGAAACGCGCTTTGAGAGAGCGATAGAGAGCGCAAGGAACGAGGGAGACAGTGTATTGAGCGGCGGCGGTGTGGTATCGGTAATAATTGCCGACGCAAAGCCGTACTTTTTGCTTGAAAGAGTAAATTCGGACGGTATTGCCCATTTCGACGACGCGATGGACGACCTCTATTTTGACGAAACGGCGTGCTCCTACGGCTCGTCGGATATCGACAATGCTATGGGACTGTGCGAAAGCATTCTGGCAGATAACCCTGCGGCTCGCGTGTATCTTTATACCGATACGACTTATTCCTACGTTCCCAAAGGAATTAATATTGTCAATGTTGCAAACGAAGACGAGTGGAACGCCGCGATTTTGAACGCGCGCGCCGAGATTGAAGAAAACTATTACGCATTTTATGTTGACGTTGCCGTTTACGGTGCGGAAAAACAAGTTACCGTCAATCTGGAGGTGCAGGGAGCAAATGCCGACGACAGTACGATGGCGGGAGTTACTTATCCTTTTTCGACGGTGGTTACGTGTAGCCGCGACGCTACAAAGACCGTAGTTTTCAAATATCTTACTGATAACGAGGAGCAGCCGCCCAAGTCGGACAACATAGAATATTTGTGGATAGAGGAGGGCAAAAAGATTTGGTCTTATCAATCCGTACATATTTCTTTGGATGTCGACGACTCTTTTATGTCCGACAACAGCTTTGAAATTTTCGGCGGACAAAAAGAGGTGCTCAAAATACAATATACTAGCAGTGCGGCAAACAGCTTTTTCAACGCGGCATTTTTTGTTCTGCAAAACAATTTGAAGGACCGTTGGGATCTTCAGATTACGGAAATTAAGGACGGAAATTATGCCACGAGCGGCTTTGACCTTTATCTTTTCGAGCATCAGATGCCCGAATCGATGCCCACCGACGGAGTTGTTTTTCTCGTAAATCCAGAGACGGTACCTCCGGCGGGCGCCGGCTTCAGAGTTTCCAACATAATCGATTTGCAGGGGCGTCCCATGTCCTTGACTGCAGGCGCGTCCCATCCGATAACGGCTAACATAAGGGCGGACAAGATAAATGTAAGCAAATATTGCCGCATTTCTCAATATGCTTCCTCTTACGAGGTTCTTATGACCGTAGACGGAAATCCCGCGCTGATGGTGGAGAATACCGAAAAATCAAAAGTAGTGGTTATGGGCTTCTCGGTTCATTTTTCCAATAGCGTAATTTTGTATGATTTCCAGCTGCTTATCAACAATTTGTTCCGATACTTTTTCCCTACTATGGTGTCGGGCAACGCATTCGAGGTTGATGACGCTATTTCGATTAATTCGAGAGGAAACGAGCTTACCGTATCTCAGAACAAAAATGTTCTGCAAACCTTTACGAGCTTTCCCGCTACGTTTTCCACAGGAATTCCCGGAATGTACAAGTTTGAGCAGACCACGGATTTCGGTAAAAGCGTAAGCGCGGATGTTTACGTGAAAATTCCGTCGGCGGAAAGCAATATAAAGATGGTTGCCGATACGATGGAAAATCCCTACAAAATAGAGGATGAAAACGACTATTTTTACGACTTGCTGATTTATATTGCGGCTGCTTTGGTGGCGTTCCTGTTCATCGAGTGGGTGCTGCATATCAGAGAAGAGGCGTAAAGGAGAAGAAAGTATGCATGATTTTCAATTATATTTTTCTAATCCATGGCTTCTTTTGCTGTTGATTCCGGCGTTGGCGCTTACGCTTATTCCCTATTTCATGCTTTCAAAGAAGTACAGGAGAACAAGAAACCGCATTACTTCGATGATACTGCACATGTGCGTTATGGTGCTTGCCATTTCGGTGCTTTCGGGAATTCGATTCGATTACAAGCTTACCAACGACCAGAACGAAATTTTATTTGTCGTGGATGTTTCCGACTCTCAGGAGATGTCGGATTTCAATAGAGATCGATTTGTAAAAACAGCTTTGGAAAAGGTTCGTTACGACGGCTTCAGAGT